>CAUHLX010000007.1 GCA_959606705.1 uncultured Bacillota bacterium
TGGCCTATTCAGTTTTCTCCAACTCTAAAACATTTTTGATCATTACAACTGCCTCAGCCCGTGTCGCAGTATTTCTGGGGTTAAAAAAGTATGAACTTTCCCCGCCCCCTTTTGTCCCTTCAATGATTTCAGCTTCATAAAATTCGCGTACCGCATCTTTTGCATATACGCTGATGAGTTTTTCATCTTCAAACGAATTGTAATTCCGCTTCGTTTCAATCTTGAGCCCCTGCTGTTTTACGGCACGACTCAAGATGCTGACCATTTGTTCTCTGGTAATCCTCTCATTTGGTCCGAATTTGGACGGTTCAAGTCCCGCGATAATCCCATTTTCATACAACGCTCCGACCGGTTTGTAATACCAATCCGTTTCGGCAATATCGCTGAAGTTTGTCAGCACTTTTGTCTGTTCATAATGGAACATATTTTGGATCATTTGGGCAAATTCCGCTCTTGATATGCTTTGATTGGGTCGAAATGTTCCATCGTCGTAGCCGGATACCATTCCTTTTCCCGTCATCTCCATCACCTGTTTCTCCGCCCAATGACCGGAAATATCTTTGAAAAGATTTGTTCCGTTATTTTTGTTTTGATTTTTATCGGAACTCGGTTGCGTTCCTGCTGCCACCTTTCCCAGATCATACTGGGAATCCAATTGATTCTCTTGCGTTACCTTGAATCGAATCCGATAGGGGTCCTCCGCTTTTTTAGGAGGCGCGTCTCCCGCTGTAATATAAACTGTAAAAAGTCCGTCGCCATTTTCAATGGCATAATCGCATATGGTCTGCGCAAACCCTATGAAACGCAGTTCGAAACTGTCACCCGTTTGAAAAACTCGTTCATCGACAGCCTCTCCTTGAAGGCCGGTCTGGATATCGTCTCCATAGTAAACCTGCCCACGGATCACCTCGCACGGCTTTAAGATCTTTCCTCTGATGATCAATTCCATGTCACCGGTTCCGCTGCCTGGATCCGTGTCATAAATCAATTCGTTTACCTCTACATAACCTTGGCTTCCCGTAGTGACAGATGCAAAACTCACATTTGGGAAACACATGATCACTAGCAGCAAAAGTGTCATTGCAAGATTCTTCCATTTTTCTCGTTTCATCGTTCTGATTTTCCTTTCCTAATCAATTTTCTCTTTGGTTCATTTCTTCCGCTGCAATAAAGGCCGTGGATGATGCTCTTGTATTTCCATTTCCATCCGTAAGGGTGTACCAGATCGCCTTTTGGTTGTAATTTCGATTTGCTCCAATGGGCATGCTCAGCGTAAACGTTTCAATATCACTAGCTCCAACCGGTATGGACATCATTGTATTTCCTGCGCCGTTTGGAACCAGAGACAGCTTCAAGAATGAATCGCCATCCAAAACCCTGCGCGAATGTTCCGTTCTTTTTACCGTTAGAACAGTTTCCAGTGTTCCATTCTTTACCTTAAATGGAGCGTACGATATTTCATAAAACCGTTCCGTGCTGCTAGCGCCAATTATTCCAGCATCTTCGTTATAGGCTGTTTTCAACAAGGCATCATTCTGAATTCCGCTGAGCAAAAAAAGGTCCGCTCTCTCTTGACTTGCTCCTGCGGAGGCCGAGTTTCCCACGTTCGGCGTGCTGTGTCCCGTGTCCCGATCCACCCATCCGGCAAATTCATAGCCCGCCTTATTGATCGCCTGAACCGTCAATCCCGTCTCGTGATCCACTCCGCCGTACAGCGGATTGCCCTCCGGGGCGATGGGAGCGAAGCCCTTGTCCGCCAGCACGGCGTCCGGCACCTCGTCCTCCGAGCCGATGGTTCCGTCAGCGCGCATGGTGTCTCTCAGCGTCAGATACGCGCTCCGGTCCGGTCCGTTGGGATCCTTGAGCCCCTTGCCCTTGCGCACCACTCGGGTTCCCAAAAGCGTATCGTCCCAGTCATAGAAGGTAAGACAGGCAAAATCGCCGGTGTCTTCTATCTTGAAGGCGCTGACTCCGCTGGCGATGTACTCCATCTTAGACACCGAAGCCTGTCCGCTGAAATCGTCGATCAATTGACCGCTTTTTCCCAGATCTACCGCTACCAGTCCGCTATCCAGCCGGGTCAGAGGCTTGTGATAGTAGAACCGGCTTTCCCCGGTTTCTCCGTTTTCCGTCTGGTACAGCATGCTGCCCTTGACCGGAGAGGCAAAGGTCACGTTATTGTCACTGGAAAATTTAATGGCGCTGGTCACATAATCCTTTGAAGGTGCGGTTCCGGTTTCGTAGCCGAACCGCGCCGTCACGACCCAGGTATCCTCGGTCAAAGTCACCGGAGCCGCCGATTCCGCGCTCAGATAAAGGTAGCCCTTATTCCCGCTGCGAAAACTCAGCGCCGGCTTGGCCGAAATTCCATCCGGACTCTTGCTTTCCAAAATAACAGCCCTTTTCCAGCCTTCCGCCGCGTCCTTGGCTCCGGCCGCGGACCGCAGCGCAAACATGTTCCTAGCGTCAACATTCGGAATGTCGATGGCCTGTGGACTGCTGCTCCAATCGATGGGATGCAGTTTTGAGTAGTCGTATTCCAGCACCACGCCCAGTGTCTTGAAGCCGGAGCCTGCCGATACCTTGACGGAAAGCTCCAGCGTGTCGGCACGTTTCACTCCGGCAAAGGTCTTTCCTTCGACGTTGTTGGCCACGATCCGCAGGGACGGACGTTCTGCCGGGGAAGCCGCATTCGCCGGAGAGGCCGCATTCGCTGGAAAAGCCGCATCCGTCGAGGAAGACGCATCCGCGGCATGAACAGCCGGAAACGCGGAAGTACAGCCCAATGCCATAACCGTGGTGAGAACCGCGGCCGTCAATCGGCAAGCCATACTCCACCCCACGGTCCTCCGTTCCCTCGTTGGTTTTCCTTTCATGCCCTATCTCCTTTTCCTGCCTGTGTTTCGTTTATCGTTCTCCGCTCAAGCGGATGAGACCTTGGCCAAAATTCCTGGCGGACATTAAAATGGCCCGGTCCGTTTCGCCGATAAAGCCGTCTCCGTCCAAGTCCAGCCGCTCCGCCACACCACGCTGAATGGGGTCCGTAAAACTGTCAATTTCCCTGCCATAGCAGCTTGCCGATAGCAGCAGCAGCCGGTCCGCCAATCCAATGGTTCCGTCTCCGTCCGTATCTCCCGCCCGCATACGGATCAGAGCAAGGTCCGCATTTTGTGACTGGGTGAGATCAACTCCGCCATTGGTGAGAAACAGCTGGGAAATCGCCACCTCGGTATGGGCATTTTTCGCCAGCCTCACGGACCAGGGGCCATCGGTCGTTACGCCGCTCCCCGACACGGTGATCAGCACGGTCTGGCGCCCCAAGCCCACTCCCGCCGCGGTAGAGCAGGCGACCTCCGCCTCCACTGCCGATCCGCTGCAATAGACTTTCGCCGAAATGGGCCGGCTGGGATTCCAGCTTTCCACCCGCATGCGAAATTCCACCGGATCGTCGCTTCCGCTTCTGGTGGAAATCCGAAAGGGAGCGGCCGGAGGCGAGGCGTAGTATCCTTTGGTTTCATACTTGCGAATATAGATGTAATAGTTCGTCGCTTCCTCCAAACTCGTAAACGCAGGCTCCTCTTTCCAGCTCAAGGCATTCGGGCTGGTGGAAGCCAACGCCGAATCGGTGGTTGCCGCATACTCCAGTCCGGGACCGGTCACCGTCAAAACCACGCGGTCGGATCGAACCACAAAATCCTCTTTTGCCGGGAGTTCCTTCCCCTCCGGCGCTTTCTGACTTCCTTTTTCAATCGGTCCCACCGTGGAACGAACGGTTCCCCAATAATCTCCTTGCCCCTTTGCCTCCACCTGCACGTATCCCCCCACGTCATCCGTCGTCAACGTGTAGGCGGCGCCGGTGGCTTGTGAGATGGCCGTCTTTTTCTCACCGTCCTCCGAAGTCATCCGATACCATTGAAATGCGCAGTCACCGCCAGCCGTCACTCCGGAGGGAGAAACCACAGCGGTAAGGGTTCCTCCGTTTTCCGTTTCCCCCTCCGTCATCACCTGGTCCAATCCCGGCCGCAGGGTGATCTCTTCAAAGGGCTGCTCCGGCGTTCCGTCGCCCTTTCCGAATTCCACGGCATCCAGGATCAAGCGGACGGCCGGACGCACTCTGGCCTTTTCCGTGGCGAAACGGTAGTACACCTCCCAATCCAGAGATTCCTCCGGATCATCGGATTGAAGATATCGAACATAGTAGGAATCATTTCCTCCGGTCTTGGTCCACCAGCGACAGACCTCATCATTCCAGGAAAACCCCGGATAAGATCGGGAATGGTAACGGTTGTACTCCCGTTCCGATAAAAGGGTCACCCGTTCTCCGTCGCTGAGAGGACGATCCGCATATTGCACACCATCCACCATTCCCACGTTTCCCGCGTATCGGTCGTCCGGGTCAGCCGGAGTCGGCAGCAGCGCTCCCCATTCCTCCGGTTTGGAACGAAGCGCCGCATAGAAATCAGCCGCCGCCGTGATTTCCGCCCCGTGGGTATTCCCGTTTCCCTGTTGATCCGTGCCATTCAGCGCTCGATATAAATCGGACAAACGCCATAGGTTGCAGCCGTAATACTGGGCTTCCGAATCGGGATTGGAGCTGTCCCCGGTATCAAACTGCTGGTCCGCACCCCCAATGCCTTCCGGGCTGCTGTAAAACAAAAGGGCGATGTCGCCATTGCCTCCCGCGGAATCCTCCGTGATGTCCAGAACCGTAAAATCAAAACCTTCGGGATTCTGGTCCGTCACTCCCAGCCGAATGTGGCTTCCCACTTCCACCGGACTGATTTGCCGGCCGTATGCCGATGTCGTCCACGGAGGAACCATCAGCAGAATCACCAAACAAAAGCATAGGAAATCCCACCGTCTTTTTCTCCGGCCGGGATATCCTCTTTTCCGATTCGCCTCACGCAATGTCCTCCGCACCTCCTTCCATTGGCCCATTCGCAGTGGACACGCCAATGCGCTAATGATAGGGAACGATTTGAATTCCCCGGCCAAAGCTGAACGCTTTCATCAGGATTTGCAAATCCCGAACAGTGATCCGGCCATCCTCGTCCAAATCACGCAGTCCGGCCAAACTCTCGTAGGGCGTTCCGTTGACATCCGACCCCATTCCCGCAAAATCCGCCACTGCCTTTCCATAGTAAAACGCTTCCAAAAGCATGGAACGATCCCGAACCGTTACTCTTCCGTCCCGGTCCAAATCTCCCGCGCTCAGCCGAATCTCTATGGCGGAATCGGAGCTCGTCGGCTCGGTTGACACACTTTCTCCGAAGGAAGTTACGGCGAATGCCAGATAAGCAAAAATGAATAAAATCAAAGTTAAGACGACCATCCTTTTTCGTTTCATCGTCTTCCCTTCCTTTCTGCAATCGATTTTCATTCACTCTGAATCTTGTGAACGGATCGATTATCCCATAATCCGGGAAAACCAACATCAACCTAATGGTTAATTATTTTATTCATTCCACACATATACCTCACATTTTTGACACATTTGCTACGGTTCGGTACTTCAAACTACCAAAAAACCGAGATGCCCTTTCACTCGACATCTCGGTTCGATCGTTCTTTTCTCATTTTCAATCTAAGATTTTCATTTCCCGTGCTTTTTTGATCGCCAGCGCTCGATTATTGACTCCCAGCTTATTGTACACGCTTCCGATCACGGTCTTTACCGTGGCCAGCGACACCGACAGCCTCTCGGAAATTTCCTTTCTCTTGAAGCCTTCCTCGATTAGCAGCAGTACCTGATACTCCCGGGGAGATAAAATCTGTTTTCTCCCGGCGTTCTTCTGAGAGCGAGATGCGGTCTGAGAACCGCATAACCCGGCCAGTCGGCTGATAAAGGCCTGAAGCTCTTCCGAGTTTTCCTCCCGGCTTCCCGATCGGTGGGCCATGTCGATCAGCTTTCGCAGATCCTGACGGTTTTCCAGAAACGGCAGGATGATTCCGTCTCCGTGTGCCAGACAGACGGCCAGCCGGAACTCTTTCATTCCCGCCTCCGTTCCGTACAAATTTTCCTTGGCGATCGCGCTGTATAAATAAGTGTAAATCATACCCAACAGGTGCTCTTTTTCCGAATGAAGCTTTAAATAGTGTTCGCAGAACACCTCGATACGCTCATAATTTCCGCTGAGAATCAACGTGCGCCCCTCGGAAACAGCGGTCCAGCACCGCCGTTCTTCCGCGATGGCGTTTTTTTCATGATCGATGTTCCGAAGCAGCTGTTCCTTCTGCATTCGTTTCCGAGGTTCCTTCTCCAAATACAGGAGCACGGCTTCGATTGCCGTCTCGATCCGATATTCGCGCGTTTCTTCCCGCAGCTTCTCCAAATATTTCGCGATCTGTTCCAGCTGAACCCAATCCTCCCGAAGAATACAGATCTGACCCAAGACCAGTTGGGAAGCCACGATAACATCCGGATGTTCCGAGGCCTCTCCCTTATATAAAGCTTTTCTGGCGATTCTCTGCGCCTGCGGCAGGTCTCCGACGAACAGCGCGTATTCGGCTTTGATGGCGTAATCGTATCCGAAGCCCAGGCCGCCGGTAACCTTGTTCAGCGACTCCACCGCTTCACAGGCTTGCAGCATTCGGAGCTTTAAGCTGCCTTCCACTCTGTGAATCAGATAAAGCATGGAGGGAATCGCTCCCATACAGTTTGATTTGGCGTTCAGCAGAAGAGAGCCCCCTGGCAAATGTTCATTGGCGATCCGATAATAATCCGTAGGCTGTTGAAGGTCTCCCAGCGTGCAGATCCCTCTGCACAAGGCGATCTCGCCTGCCAGATCCGAGCTTCTGCGCAAGGGAGCGTCCTTCACCTCACGCTGAAATCCTTCGACGCTGTCCAGGACCTCCTGGGCCAGTGAATTCTTCCCGTCTAAAATCAGTACGTAGCAGAAGGCGATGAAGGCGAGAGGATAATTCTTTCTCAGCTGTGCGGGAATGGAGAGAAACACCTGCTCCAAAAATCCGTGATCCATACGGATGAGACCGGATATCTCCATCCGTTCCACATACATTAAAATGCTTTCCGGATCACCCAGCCCGTAGAAATAATGGAACGCTGATTCCAGCTCCCCCTTTGAGGCCAGAAGCCGCGCGGCCCTCAGCAGGACTGTCTGCGTATATTTTTTGCTCCGCATCAGCTCTCTTCTCGCAAACAGCAGAAAAAGCCTGCGATAGCGGTAATTCAAATGTATGGAATCATACTCCAGCAGTCCGTTCGCAGACCGAAGCTGTGCCACGCACCGACACAGCTCGCGGTCCTGAAACACATAGTCGATTTCCTCCTGTGTAAATTCCCTCAGTACCGACAAGCGGACCAGCGCGTCCTGTTCCTCCTCCGCGAGCTCCTCAAAGGGCGCCTGGTATAGAATCGACGCAATCTTAATGGGATCAAAGCGCTTTCCACCCTGGGCCAATTGTCTCACCGCCATGCACACCGCCGCCGCAAAGCCCTCCGTCTCCTGATAAATGCGCGCTGCCTCCTCCTTTTCAGCTAGTCCTGCCATTCCCATCAATTGACGGATCTCCTCTTCCGTGAAATCCAAAATGGCCGGCTCCGGCAAAAAGCAGTTTCCTTCCATTGCCAGCCTGCTTAAGTTCATTCGTGGCATCACTCTAGTAAGAATGACCAGATGCAGTCCCGGCGGCTGACGCCTGGAGATGAATTCCAAGTAAAAATCCATTTTTTCATTTTCGATTAAGTAAAAATCATCGATCACAAACACGGTTTTCTTTTTCTTTTCCGGCGCAGCGGCGGCGTATTCCCGTTCCACATCGAAGGTCAATCGATTTAAGGCTTCCGTAAAATCGAATTGCTCTCTTCCCGCTTCCAAAATAGAAGGCTGAAACCATTGGAGCTCAGGGTGTGCTTCCTGATACCCTTTCAAGGCCAGCGTCTTTCCTTGTCCAAAGGGGGCACATATCACGGTCAAGGGAACCGAAAGAATCTCCTCCAGCAGCTTGTTGATGCGGTCGCGCCGTAAAATCGATTGTGATGGATGAAGCATATTCCCCCTCCTCCATAGTCTGATAAGATTTATGGTAACTTTTCTACTCACCAGCATATCATATGTGTATGCCCGTATTCCTCAACCAAACGGCCATTATTGATTCTTTTTGGTTTCATCAGCTTTGGCTTCCAAGTGCGATTGTATTTACTTTTCTACATATCGTAACTTTATTCGATATTGTATTATACTTTTTCACATTTTGCAATCACAATTTGGAAATTAAGCCCTTTTTCTGTGAAAATATATTACACGGTCCATCATTTCGCCCGCAAAAAAGCACAAAAAAACAGCTGTCGTCATTCCCGATCGGAATCGGACAGCTGTTCTAAAAATCAGGCTCCGCGGATCAGCCTAATGGCTGGGTTTGTGGTCTAAATACTTTACTTTATATTCCTCCAGTGTGGAGACCTTTTCCTCTCTCATTTTCTCAGCGATTTCCACTCCCACATAACGAATGTGCCAAGGCTCGTATCGATAGCCCGTAATCTCGTCCATTCCTTGAGGAAAACGAATAACAAACCCATATTTCCAGGCATTTTCGGCGACCCAAGCCGCTTCCTTCGTTCCTTCAAAGGCGGTCAAGCTGCCGCCGGGACCCAATAAATCGATGGCCTCGCCCGTGTGATGGTCGCTGTGGCCCGGCCGAGAGCTGTAGGTATCTACCTCCGCCTGTGAATCCTTCTTCAGATAACGAGCGTACACTTCTTTTTGATAATCGATAGAGCGGTAAGCAGAGCCCTCTTCAATTCGATATCCGTCCGCGCCGGCGGCAGCTCGCAGCTGATCGTAGGCTTCTTTGGTCGCCGCGGTCACCTTCCGCCCCGAAGGCAAGGATACCAGATTTTGAGGAACAAAATCATCCGGCAGCTTATAATATTTATTGGGGACCAGAGGACTGGCGCTCACATCTCCGATTTCTTGAATCTCCGTATAGAAGGGCCGGTCCAGACAGGCGTCCACCCGCCACACTACTTCTTCGGCGGACAGCTCCGGATGGCTGGCCTGATAAGCCTCATACCGATCCTCGCAGCCCGGTTCGTAATAGTACAGCTCTTCAAAAGGATTCTTCGGCGCCTTAGGCTCCGGCTCCTGCCCCTGACTTTTCAGCGTTCCATCCTCGATGTTCGATTTTGGATTCTCCGCCGGTGATTTTACGGCAGCCGTGAGCTTTCCCCCGATGAACACGGCCCCCACTATGATCAGAACCAATAGAATCAAGAGTGCGATCCTCTGCTGGTTCCTCTTTCGTTTTCGCTGTCTGCCGCGTTCATTGCTGACCGTCATTCGTATCTCGTCCTCTCCTTTGTATCTTACACGTCCGCTGCTTGTAAACAATCTTTTCACCCAGGATCTTACCCGGGAAATACCTGCCATATTGTTTTATTATAGCGGTTCTCGCTTCATCATGCAAGATCGATAAATATCATTCAGTCTTGAAAGATACGATTCCGTATTCTACGCCATTCTTTTATTTTTAATGTTTTTCGTAGGCTTTTTCAAGATGGGTATTTGGTGATTTTTAACATCACGCATTTTTAAACGTAAAAAAACAGGCACCAACGGTACCTGTTTTTTATGGCGGAGGGCATGGGACTCGAACCCACGGGGCTGTTACACCTTACTCGCTTTCCAGGCGAGCTCCTTAGCCACTCGGTCAACCCTCCGAATCGCTTTTTTGTCGTTCCAGCATTCTTCTGATGGACAAACACGCTTTATTATAATACCTTATTCGAAGGATAAAATCAACACCCTTTTTCAAAATTTTTAAGGGATCGCAATAATATCCCGGCACCGGCTTTCCCATTCGCTCCGTCTCTCCTACACTCCCTCATACTCCGACACAGGATTCCTCGGGCCAATCCTCCTCACAGTCATCCGAATAGACCACCAGCGTGTTCCTTCCCAAATCCTTCGCTCTCAATACGGCGGCCTCGCTTTTGGCAAAAAGCTGCCGCTGATCCTCCACGTCATCCTCCGGATAGTAGATGCCGATGCTGGCGCTGATGCTAACCCGCCGCTCCCGGATCACCTTGATATTTTCGATATCCCGGCGGATCTGTTCGGCCATCCGTTCCGGTTCCAGACCCTTAAACCAGCCCTGGTAATGAATGAAAAACTCATCCTCTTTGATGCGCGCGATGGCACAGCTCTTGCCCAGATATTTGCGAAGATGTTCCCCGGTCTCTACTAAAACCGCGTCTCCGAAATCGAAGCCGTAAGTTTCATTGAGTGCCCGCAGCCCGTCCAGATCGATCATCATCACCGCCTCTTGTTCGTCGGTGTGCAGCCGTTCCTTCAGAATGCGGATCATCCCCCGTCGATTGTATAAAAGAGTCAAAGGATCGGTCTCCTCCAAGAAACGGACCCGCTCCTTCTGATGCTTCAACTCCATCGATGTGAGACGCGCGTATTTCACGATGTCCATCATCTCGGGGACTTGAACGCAATCCAGCCTCTTAATATGCTCCCGCTGAAGGGCCTCCCGCTCCGGACTCTGCTCCGGCTCCAGCTCTTCTGTGTCGGAGACCAGCAAATCTCGAAATACCGCGCTGACCGCCGCAAATTGTTTCTTCCAGCGGCGCAGACAACGAAAAGTGTAACCCGCGGCGATTCCGCCCAGCACGATGGCGATCGCCATCGTTCCCATCCGAATAAAAACAATCGGCGTAACGATTTCACGGTCGGTCATCGCCGCGACCACCACCCAGTTCAATTCCGGAATTTCCTTGTAAGCGGCCGTAATATCTTCCCCGTAAAGCGTGTAACGAATGATTCCGAAAGAGCGCTGCAGATCATCCGCGGCCACCTGCTCCAGGAGGTTGTCCAAAGAATCGATGGATTGAAACTCACCCATGGGCAGGGTATTGCGTCCTACGATTCCGTGGTATAAAATCATTCCGTCCGGTCCGATGACATAAATGTATCCGCTTTTGCCGATCTTCACCTGATTCATGTATAAATTCAGTTTACTGAAATTGATCTGCCGTTGAAGCATCCCTAAAATCTGCCCTTCCTGGTCGGTCACGGGAATGGTCAAATTCAGGTTCCGGCTTCCGCTCTCCGACACCGAAGGAATGGTATACTTGCGTTTCCCCGCCATAATCTGCCGGTACATCTCCGTTTGGTCAAGCATGGTTCCCACGTCTCCGTCCTCCGTGGAAGCCACCACTTTTCCACCGCGGTCAATGAGCATCGCGTTGTTTACATTAGGGTTTGCCTGCATGTTCGCCTTAAGAACGTGCTCGACCTCATCGCTCCACATCCGCACCTTTTTCCCATCGCTTCCGTCCTCGGAAGAGCTCAGCAGCATTTTCATGGGCGCGGTCTGTACCAGAAAGCGGCAGGATATTTCCTGGCTGCTGTAAAAATCGTAAATATGTCTGGATACCACGGAAGCAATGCTTTGCAGCGATTCCTCTTCCGTCTCGATCATCTGGCGTTCCATGACGGCTCCGCCGACGTAAGTGATCGTCAACAGCGGAGACAGGGTGACCAGAGCGATCAGTGCAAATAATATGAGATACGATTTCATGCGATCATCCCCTGCTTTCCTCATCTTTCGTTCAATATCCCTCTCATCCCTCGAAACAAACGGGAATTTTGTAGATTCCGTCGGTTTCCATCTTATTATAGCGAAATTAGTGTCGAAAAAGGAAAAATCTTTTACAAAAAAATCGACAAGAATCGGAACATTTCGCGCTGTAGGTTCGTCTAATTATTGTAACATCAAACAGACAAACAAAATTTGATTTTAATGAAGGAGAAATGATTATTATGAAAAAACAAGAACTGTTGAAATTGACAGCCTGTACCTGCCTCACCGTGGCTCTGATGGCCGCGCCGGTATTCGCAGCCGAAACCAACGGCTCCGTTCCGGCCACCCCGCTGCAGTCCGCTCAGACCGCCGACGGCGCGTCAAAGTCTCAGACCCCCGCCAAAGAAAGCGCGGCGCTCAACATGCTGACCACCGGGAAGGTATCCGAGGTGACCGACAATAAAGAATACTACACCATCCACATCGAAAATGACGACATGGGGATGGTCATCAACGCCAAGCCCGGCACCTTCGTGATCGATCAGGCGAAGCCCACCGAAACACTGGCCCTTTCCGATATCAAAAAGGATATGACCATCACCGCGGTGATCGCGAAAAACTCACCTATGACTCTGAGCATTCCGCCCATGACCAGCGGTGTCGTAGGCTTTGTGATCAACAGCGATCCCGGTTTCGTCGATCTCTCCGTATATGACGATGAGCTGACCAACGAAACGAATACGCTGAAGTTGAACGTGGATGATTCCACCTCCATCATCAATGCCAACGGCGCGAAAATGAAGTATTCGGCGGACGACCTGAAAGGCAGTGAATGTCTGGTTCTCTACACCGTCACCACCCGCAGCATTCCGGCTCAGACCGCTCCCCAGCTGGTGGTCATCATGAACACCGCACAGGATCTGGCGGATCACGCCAAGGCCCTGGAGGAAGCGATGAAGAACGCCGAAAAAGCGGATCAGGAAGCCCAGTCCTATCTGGCGCTGAGAGAAAACGTGGAAAAGAAAGGCTACACCGTTACCTGGACCGGCAACGACAAGCCCATCACCCTGACCAAGGGAGACATCAAAGTGACCATCACCATCGGAAGCGCGGAGTATACCTCGACTGCCGTTACGGACAGTGACACGGCGGCAAAGCTGACCATGGAGAAGGCTCCTAAGCTGGAAAATGGCAAAACCTATGCGACCAAAGCATTTCTCGATTCTCTGAACTAAAAACGGAGTCTTGACATTCGGGCATAAGCATCCTACAATGAATTGTAGCGTGCATATGCCCGTTATTTTTATGAGAACAGATTGAAATGGAGAGAGAATCAATGAGTAATTCTAATACAACTTCTGAAAACTGCACCCACGACTGCGGCTCCTGCGGCGAATCCTGCGGTGAGCGTCAGGAACAGCAGAGCTTTTTGGCGGAAGCCAATCCCCTGTCCAGCGTCAAAAAGGTCATCGGCGTCGTCAGCGGCAAAGGCGGGGTGGGTAAATCCATGATCACCTCGATGCTGGCGGTAAGGCTTCAGGCCCAAGGCGGCCGGATCGGGATCATGGATGCCGATGTGACCGGTCCTTCCATTCCAAAGATCTTTGGGGTCAAGGAAAAGGCCATGGGCAGCGAGCTGGGGGTGTTCCCCGTAAAATCGCAGGGCGGAATCGAGATGATGTCCATCAATTTGCTGCTGGAAAACGATACCGATCCGGTGGTCTGGAGAGGTCCGGTCATCGCCGGAACGGTGAAACAGTTCTGGACCGACGTCATCTGGAAGGACATCGACTGTCTGCTGGTGGACATGCCTCCGGGTACCGGAGACGTTCCCCTCACCGTGTTCCAGTCTCTGCCGCTGGACGGGATCATCATCGTCACCTCCCCTCAGGATCTGGTCTCGATGATCGTATCCAAGGCGGTAAAAATGGCTCAAATGATGAACGTTCCCATTCTGGGCCTGGTGGAAAATATGAGCTACGTGGAATGCCCCGACTGCAAGACGAGAATCAACGTGTTCGGAGACAGCCACATCGATGGGATTGCCAAGGAATACGGCCTGGAGGTACTGGCCCGGCTGCCCATCGATCCCGAAGTGGCGAAAGCCTGCGACGCGGGAATGATCGAAAGCTTGTCCCAGCGGACCTGGCTGGATCAGGCGGTGGAAAAAATTCAGTCGATTTAATCGGCCTTGCCGGGGATGCGGAATCAAAATAAGCGAAAAAAGAGGTGCCGGGAAGCATGGTCTTCCGGCACCTTTTGTTGTCCTTCTTTCATATTTCGCGATTCTGAGAATGTTCCCTTCCCTCCAGCACCTTCTTCAAGCTTACGCGCAGCAGCTCCGGATCGATGGGTTTCGCCACATGTGCGTCCATCCCCGCCGCCAGCGCCGCCTGTACGTCCTCCGCAAAAGCGTTGGCCGTCATGGCGATGATCGGAATGGTCTTTGCATCCTCCCGTTCCAGCTTCCGGATGGCTCTGGTGGCGTCGTAGCCGTTCATCTCCGGCATTTGAACATCCATTAAAATAGCGTCATAGGTTTGGGGCGGTCCGGCCGCAAACTCGCGGACCGCCTGCGCTCCGTCCGTTCGGACCACGGATTCTCCTCCGTAGATTCGCAGCAGTTCACAGAGGATTTCCGCATTGATGGAGTTGTCCTCCGCGATCAAAAAGCGGCGTCCCTCCAGACTCCTTTCCGTTCGGAACATAGGAATTTCCTCCCCGCGTTCCGCCTCGGCCAACTCCGCGGCGTCCTCGGTCCGTTCAAACTCCAATTCCACGCGAAACGTAGTTCCCTCATCGATGCGGCTTTCCACGGAAATCTCGCCCTCCATCAAATCCACCAGCCCCTTGGTGATGCTGAGACCCAGCCCCGTTCCTTCGATCCGCGCCGCCGCTCCGCTGCGGGTGAAGGGTTCGAAGACATGGGTGAGAAATTCTTCCGACATTCCCTGGCCCGTGTCACTGATGGTAAAACGATAACGGGTCCGCCCGGAGCGGTTCCCGGATGGCTCGCGTTCCGTGACCGGCACTTCTTCCGCCAGAAATTCCACCCTTCCGCCTCGAGGGGTAAACTTAATCGCGTTGCTCAGAATGTTGATGAAAATTTGATTGATGCGCAGGGAGTCTCCGTAAAAATATTCGTGCGAGATGCCCTCGCTGCGGATATCGAAGTGAAGTCCGGCCTCCTTTGCCTGCGGATGCATGATGGCGGAGAGCTGTTCCGTCAGCTGGGGAAGAGAAATCCGCGTGCGGTTCAGGCTTATTTTAGAGCGCTCGATTTTGCTCATGTCCAACACATCGTTGATCAGGCTCAAAAGGTGCTTGGAGGAAATGGATATTTTGCGAAGACAGTCCGCCACCCGTTCCCGATCATCCAAATGCGCCTCGGCCAGCATCGTCATTCCCATGATCGCGTTCATCGGCGTACGGATATCGTGACTCATGGCGGACATAAAGTCGCTCTTGGCCCGATTGGCTTCCTCCGCCAAGGCCAAGGTCTTCTCCAGCGTCTGCTTGGTCTTCCGTTCGGCCGCCAGCATATCCGTCACATCAGCGCACACCAGGCAGACCGTCCTGCGATTTTCATCTCCCCACAGCACGTTGATCTGCTTGTATCGTAAACCGGCGTTCGTTTGATACGGAAAAACGAAATCATAGCCCTTGGGCTTCTCCGAGAGCAGAAGGATCATATTTTTCAAACGGAACTGCGCGCGGACCGCTTCCCGTTCCTGATCGGAGCCGTGGAAACCCGGGAAATGCTCAATCGCCTCATCGTAATGGTCCGTGTGATAAGGTGACAGCTTTTTCAATACCGTTTCACGCGTATACATGATGAGATGATTCGTATGGATATTGATATAGCCCATCAGCTCAAAGGCGTAGGCCATCATATTCAGCAGCCCCTGCTGCTCTCGCAGGGAATCGGTAATGTCGGTACGCACCAGACAGACCCGTCCCAGCCGCAGATCCACGGCGGAAACCGTCATGTTTTTGGTGCGAATGTCACCGTTTTCATCCGTTATGGAATAGGAAAACGTATAAGGGCCTTCCTCCTTTAGACGCCGGCGGATTTCCTCCCCGTTCAAAGCCTTGGCATATCGCTCCATATCCTTTGGCACCAGTGCGGATTCCAGCATATGGGCGGTCCATTGGGAGTGGCAGCCCCTGGGGGACATGTGCACGCCGTCCCTGTTGGCGGTTAAAATCGCATAGGTATCCGCTTCCAGGTCCAGATCGATGACAAAGTCATAACTGGTCACCGACAGCTGATGCAGAATCCGATCGGATATGGTCTGTTCGGTGATATCGGTTACCGTCAGGATGCCGGTGATGTCGCCGGTGTCCGGAGTCTCGATCAAATTGACCTTGAACTGAACGTAACGGCCCTTCGTTTCCTGCGGCAGCTTCACAAAGCATTTTAATATCTGCTCGGTGTCGTTCCTCGCAAAAGCAGCCAGCGCCGGCTCATTGAGATACGTTTCCAAAAATTCTCGGCGTTCTTCCTCATCCGCCACCAGACCGGCGATTCCGGAAAAGAACTCCTGCCGGACCGAACCGAAGGTTTCCAGCAGGTGGGAATTCGTGCGGTCCATAATGTCGTAAATTTTATTCTTCGTGATGTTGCAGTGACCGATGATCAGCGCGTTGGGATCGGGCGTACTGTAGTGCTGCAGGATCAGGTCCTTATACTGCTGACGGATTCGCTCCTGTTCCGCCCGTTCCTTTTCCACATCGTGATAAAACGCGTAGACCCGTCTCTCCCCGCCTTCGTTTTCGATGAGAGAAAGGGTGTTTTTGACCCATAGATAACCGCCGTCTCCCTTTTTTAACCGGTAAACAAGCTCGCAGTGATTTTCGCCGCTGGCAATATACGCGTTCATCTGTTCCCTTACACTTTGGCGATCATCCGGATGCACGCCGGCCATGGCGTCCTCCTGGTACAGCCGCCACGCCTCTTCCCGGGTCATTCCGGTCATCGAGGCAAAGCCCTCCGACAGGAATTCGGGGAACATGTCCCCGTCCGCCTCATAACGAACCACCGCCACCCCTCCGGGAAGATTCTTTACCACCGTCTGAAAATACTGTTCCAGCCGTTCTTTCTCCTGGCGGGTTTTAACTTCCTCCGTAATGTCACGCACGTATTTTACATAAGCGGGAATCCCATTCCAGTCGGCTTCCTGAAACCGTGTGCTGTAATATCGACCCGAAGCTTCCACACGCAGCTCGTGTTCTTTGCCATCCGCCGGATGCGTTTTGAGCGTGCAGAATTCACAAGGAGCGTTTTTTTGGTGCAGCGCCTCGTAGCATTTCCGGCCCCCGCGGTCCGCGCTCTTCATAAAAAGGTGCTCCGATTCGTTGACGTAAAGCAGGTCGTAATTGTTCCGATCGATCACATAGATTCCATCCGCGGTCGCGTTGGCGATTTCCTGGTACAATTGAGTTTCCTGGGACATTCCGGTAAAAACTGCATAAAACCGCATCACCTCCGCCAGCGGTCCCATGCGCCGTCCGTTGATATGGATCCAGATGAGCCTTCCGTCTTTGTGACGCGTCCGATAGGAGAGGTCCAGGACGTCCCCGCTGACGAGCGCGTCCCGCACGGCCGCCAGCACTCGCTCCCGGTCCGGCTCGTATACGAGATCCATGGCGTCCCGCCGAATCATCCCTTCATATTCCTTCCGAGTGTGGCCGGAAAGCGCCGTCACGCCGTCGGAGAAAAAGGTGGGGATGAAACGGGTCCCTTCGACGCTGTAGCTGGCGATCCCCCCGGGGATTGAGTTGACCAAATGGTCCATCTCCAGCTGAGCTTCTTTCAAGTCCTTTTCCAGTCTCACTTGCTCGCTCACATCACTGTAAACGCCGTATAAGAGCTTTTCCTCATTGCTCTGAACCTTCACGGAACCATCCAACCGGATCCAGCGGTATTCTTTCTTCTGGTCGTTGAATACCCGATAGGTATGACAAAGGAGACGGTTTTCGGCAATCGTCTCCTTGATCTTTTCCACCAGCTCCTTCAGATCCTCCGGGTGCACTCCCAGAAAACTCGTCTCCTGGTTTACCTTGCGGATGTTTTCCCGGGAATAGCCCATGATTTCAAAAAAAGCCGGATTGTGAAACATCGGCTCAATTTGACGGCCATCGGTACGATAGACGCACAAGCCGCAGGGAACACTGCTGAAGGTCGTTTCCAGTTTTTCTTTTACGACTCTGGCCTGATCCTCCTCCCGCTTCTGATCGGTGATATCCAGGATATACTCAATATGCGCCGTCCTTCCGCCCCAATCGATAATTTTACCGCTGAGCTGATAAATCCGTCCGGTCTCAGGGTGCTGGAATTCACGGACCAGCAGCTCCGACCGGTTCATCTGCCCGGCGTGGCAGAAAGAGCAAGGCTGTTGGAAGCCCGCCGCGCGATAACAGGTGCTTTCCTCCCCCTCCGGCCTGTGCGGCAGCAAGGTTCTCGCCAGCTGGTTGGCGTAAAGAAGCTGCCAGTCGTCCGTAGCGCTGACGTATATGGCTATGGGTGCGTTGTCCAGCACCGCCTTCATGTGATCCATGGAGAGGGGCATTTCACCAGTCATTTTCCGGTTCCTCCCTTTAAGCTGGTCCGAAATTCGTCCACCCGTTCAAATTCGGCCCGTATCGCGTGGTACAATTCTCGATAATCCACATCGTCTTTTCCGGCGCGAAGCGGCTCCACAATGGCGCAGACCGCTTGATAAAGAGGCGTCAGCCCCATGTTCCCGGCGACACCCTTCAAGGTGTGGGCCGCTTCGAAGGCTTCCGCAAACGCTCCCACATCCAGGGCCTCGCCCAGCTTCCGAAGATTTTCATCCTCAAACAGCATATCCAAAAATCGCAGATAGGACTGCTCGCTGTTCATAAAGCGCGAGATCGTAGTATCATAATCGGCCCCGTAGCTCTCAAAGCTTTCTCTAAACTCTCCCATTGTCTCAGGCCTCCCCTTTCCACAAACAGCAGCTTCCCTTATTCTCGTTCTTTGCCTGATACAACGCCTGATCCGCCCATTGAAACACCTGGGAAATTTCGTCCTCCGGCCACATCATGGCCAGCCCCACGGAACAGGAAATCGAAATTTCTTCTTTCAGACAGTCGGCTTTGACGGCGGCACAGATCTCGTTTCCTTTTCTCTCCGCCACCTCCGAGGCCGGCATGTGTTTCACAACCGCAACAAATTCATCTCCGCCGATGCGTGCCAGAATATCCTCCTCTCTGGTATTCGCCCGCAGAATCGCACCGAATCGAGCCAGCACCAGATCGCCCTGCGCGTGGCCGCGGGTATCGTTGAGACGCTTCAGATCATCCAGATCAAAGGTGTAGACTGCCAAGGGGATGTCGTTTCTTCCTAAGGTCTTGACGGAGGCTTCCAGTCCCCTGCGATTTAACACTCCGGTGAGATGATCTTTATAAGCGACCTCTTGCAGAATCCGGGCTTTTTCCTGATTCGCCGCGGTGCTTTCCACACGCTGAATTCGTTTCAAAAGGCTTTTCATCAGATAAGGCTTGCAGATAAAATCATCCGCGCCCATTTCCAGCGCTTTGCCCTCCAGCTCCGGGTCCGCTTTCGCGGAAGCGATCACCGGGAGGTTCCATAATTCTCTCTCCCTCTGGATTTGATGCAATACGGCGAATCCGTCCGGTTCCGGAAGAGTTAAGCTCAATAGGACCGCGGTGATCTTTTTTTGTTCCCCTATATATCTCAGCGTCTCCGCGCAGCTTGCCGTTCCCACCACCTGATAACGACCGAGAAACGCGTTTTTCACCGCCTCCCGCTCGGCCTCCTCTTCATCCGCGACCAAAAGAATCGGCAGCTCGTTTGAATACCGATCGTAGTCATAGCTTTCCGTCACCGGGGCTTGCAGCTTTTCCAACAGCGTTTCAAAATCCTGGCAGGGCATGGGCTTGGCAAAATAGTAGCCTTGAACATAGTCACAGCCGATTTCGTTGAGGCGGTCCAGCTGTTCCTTCGTCTCCACGCCCTCCGCCACCACGCTGAGATGCATCCAGCGGGCCAGACTCACGATAAACTGAAGGATTCCCTGGCTGTTGGGCTTGGCCGTTTCGCTCTGAATAAACTTCATGTCCAGCTTCAGGATGTCGATGGGCATTTCGTTGAGCATATTTAACGAAGAGTATCCGCTTCCGAAATCGTCCATCTCCACAATAAAGCCCAGATCCCGCAGGTGACTGACCGTCTCAATGATCTGTCCGGGGTTTTCCGTGTACGCGCTCTCCGTGATCTCCAGATGGAGACGGGAGGGCGACAGCCCGTACTTTTTCACGATCCTCATCAGAATCTCCGTGATGTCGGCGTTGTAAATGTCGGCCCGCGACACGTTGACGGAAATGGAAATCGGAACAAAGCCCCGGTCATCCCACTGTCGGAGAACGGAACAGGTCTTGTCCCAAACATATTGATCCAGCTTGGTAATAAAGCCGTTCTTTTCAAACAGCGGAATGAATTCCGCCGGCGACTGGAACCCCCATTCCGGGTGATCCCACCGCACCAGCGCCTCGGCCCCTACCAGAGATTCATCCGCGATCCGGTATTTCGGCTGCAGATAGATTTGAAACTGTTCCTCCGCCAAGGCGGATTCCATGCTGTCGGTGATGGCTTGATCCTTCAACAGCCGATTGCGCAGGGTGTCGTCGTACTCCGCAAAGAACTTTCCGTACTGACCCTTGATGCTGCGCGCGGCCAGAAGTGCCCGGTCGCACATCTGTCCCACGGAAATCCCCCGGTCCTCTATCGTATAGATTCCCCACTTCATGACCACGTTTCCGGCGTCGATCCGTTCATTGATCCGCGCGCTGGCCGTCACGAACATTTCATCCGAATAGGTCCTGCGGGGCAGCAGACAGGCAAACTGGTCGGAATTGATCCGTCCGCAGATTCCCTTGCCCTCCGCTTTTTTCCGGTACGCGTCCGCGATCAGGCGAAGCAGCTGATCGCCGGTAGGAACTCCGAACACATCGTTGATCAGCTTGAAATTTTCAATATCGGAACAGACGATATCGTACTCCTGATCCGGATTGCGCAGAAGGATTTCCTTGACCTTCTGATAAAAAAAGGCCTTGCCGTACAGGCCGGTCAGCGAATCGTACTGGATCTGGTTGACCATGGCCGCGGTTTCTCTCAGATTTATGATGCTGGCTACGCGATGGAGAATGACCTGCGGCTTATAAGGCTTGGCCACAAAATCCGTTGCTCCGTGAGCCAGCGCCGCTACCTCGTCCGACTCTCCGTCATTCTGAGTGGTGACGATGACGGGAATCAAGGAATATTGGGAATCGGCTTTCATGATCGAGAGGAAGGTGTAACCATCCATGACCGGCATGACGATGTCCAGCAAAATCAGAGAAATTCCTTCTCCGTACTGCTTCAAAATATTAAGTGCCTCTCGGCCATTTTCCGCTTCCAGGACATCGTAATCGGATGCCAGGGTCTGACACAGCAGACTTCGATTGAGCGCGTTATCCTCCACAACCAAAATCTTCCTCCGTGAAAACATGAAAT
>CAUHLX010000008.1 GCA_959606705.1 uncultured Bacillota bacterium
ATCTATACACAGGATGGTCTTCTGATCCCGGAAACGGAGCTGGAGCTTCCGGAATGGAACGGAGTGCAGCAGCGGGACAAGCTGCTGGGCTGTTCTCTCACCGGATGGCAGGACATGGTCAACGCGCTGGAGCTGTCCAAGGAGGATCAGGCTCTGCTGCTGGACGAGCTGAAAAATGAGGCTCGAACGGCCGCGGTGAGCTACGCCAAGGAGCTGGGACAGCAGGAGCCTCTGCTGATTACCACCATCAAGCCGGAGGGGACTCTGTCTCTGCTGCCGGTGGTGTCCAGCGGCGTACACTTTTCTCATGCGCCGTATTACGTGCGCCGCATTCGGATCAGCAGCGACGATCCTTTGACCAAGGTCTGCGAGGAGCTGGGCTATCCGGTGTATCCGGAGGTGGGGCAGGACCCGGAGAGCTGTGTGACCAAGGTGGTGGAATTTCCGGTTCAGGCGCCGGAGGGACGGCATAAAGCCGACGTCAGCGCCATCGAACAGCTGGAAATCTATAAAATGTTCATGACCCATTACGTGGAACACAATTGTTCCATTACCATTCACGTCCGTGACGACGAATGGGACGCCGTGGAGCAGTGGGTATGGGACAACTGGGAGGACACCGTGGCTCTATCCTTCCTGTCCTTTGAAGACAGCTTTTACGACCTGATGCCTTATGAAGAAATCGATGAGGAAGAGTACAACCAAAGAAAAGCGAAGATGAATCCCTTTGTCCCGTCTTTGATCTCCAAATACGAGAAAGAGGAAGTGGATTACGATATCGGAAACGAGGGCTGTGAAAATGGGGTTTGCCCCATCCGCTGACGATCGGACCGCAGGGAGTGGGATTGACCTATGTTTCGTTCCGGGATATAATGGAAAAATAATAACGCTTGCATAGAAAAGAGAATCGCCGGTGAACGAAAAGAAAGAGACGAGCGGCCGTGTCGAGGTGGGTTCGGTACGGTTTTACAAGAGACTGATCGTAGGAGTCCTTTCCGTGGTATTGATTGGGCTCCTGGTTTCCTGCGCTGTTTTCGCGGTTCGAAATCACGGCTTGGAAGAGACGGTGCGGAGTCAGGAAGCGACGATCCGGCGGCTCAAGGAGACGGCGGCGGATCAGAAAGCAGAGGCGGAGGCGCTCCGACGGCAGCTTCGGGAGGACCAGCCGGCGGACGGCGATCAAGCGGCGGCCGCGGAGGTTTCCCGCAGCATGAGGGGGCGAGAGGCCTCGGCGGTGGACTTCGACCTGTTGACCCGGCAGATCAACGAAGGGCAGAATCCGCCCAGCCAGGCTCTGTCTGTGAACAGCGCGGTGGTACCGGCTGCGGTTTTCACCGCGATTTCCAATCGGGCGGACGAGATGACCGTAGGATTCGCGGTTGGCGATTACTACTGGAGCGCTAAGAGCTTGGAGGTCTATCGACCTAAACTGGCGGCTTCCTACGATTTGAGCGCGTCCGTCGAGACGCTTTCCGCGGAAGAGGCTTCGGCGATTTCCATCCCGCAGATGAAGGCGGCGCTCCGTCTTTCCGTGGCCTCGGAACAGCTGCCGCGGACCATTCGCCTCACCTTTGACGCGGGAGCGGAATACGCCGGAAGGACCTTGTATCTCTATCATCGGGACGCTTCGGGAGACTACGAATACGGAGGATCGGCCGCGGCGGATGAAAGCGGGAGGGTGACCCTTCCGGTGGCTTACGGAAAAGACAACGTGATCACCGTTTTACAATAGACGGGGACCTTCGGCGGAAGGGGAACCTTCGCGGTGAAATCAATGAAAGAAGACGCAGTTGGCCCTTCGCCTCGGAAGCTCATGAGTTTCCACGGCGGAGGGTCGATTTTTCTTGAAAAGATTTCGCCAATAACGGGGAAATCGGTTGGATTTTATGATAAAATACAATATTAGATTAAATAAAGGAGTACAATATATGAATGATAAAACCTATCACATTACCACCTTCGGATGTCAGATGAACGAACGGGATTCGGAGACCCTGGCCGGGATGCTGTCACAGCGCGGCTATGGGGAGAGTCCGGAGCGGAACCGGGCGGATGTGATTATTATGAATACCTGCAGTGTGCGGGAAAATGCGGATCAGCGTTTTTTCGGAACGCTGGGACAATTGAAGAAGATCAAAGAAGCCCGGCCGTCTCTGGTGGTGGCCGTGTGCGGCTGCATGATGCAGCAGCAGCAGGTGATCGACACCCTGAAAAGCAAGTATCCCTGGGTGGATATCGTGTTCGGAACCCACAATATCCATCAGTTTCCCAAGCTGCTGGACCATGTGCTTTCCGAGCAGACCAAGATCGTGGATGTGTGGCCGGATGGCGGGGCCATCGTGGAAGGGCTTCCGGCACTCCGCAAATATCCGTTTAAAGCCTTCGTGAACATCATGTACGGCTGCAATAATTTCTGCACCTACTGCATCGTACCCTATACCAGAGGCCGGGAGCGCAGCCGGCGGCCGGAAGAAATCCTGCGGGAGGTTCGGGGGCTGGCGGAAGGCGGGGTCAAGGAAGTGACGTTGCTGGGACAGAATGTCAATTCCTACGGCGTGAGTCCTTATGAAGGAGGTTATTGTGCCCGGGAGAGCGGCGGCGCGGATTTCCCCGGCTTGATTCGTCAGCTGGCGGAAATTCCGGGCTTGGAACGAATCCGGTTCATGACCTCTCATCCCAAGGACCTGTCGGACCGCCTCATCGAGACCTTCGCTGACTGCCATAAGCTGTGCCGGCACATTCATCTGCCGGTGCAGTCGGGAAGCAGCGCGGTGCTGGCGAGAATGAACCGAAAGTATACCAAGGAAGGATACTTGGCGTTGGTGGAGAAGCTGCGGGCCAAGGTGCCGGACATCGCCATCACCACGGATATCATCGTGGGCTTTCCGGGAGAGACGGAGGAGGATTTTGAGGAAACACTGGATCTGTGCCGCCTGGTGCGTTTCGATTCGGCCTTCACTTTTTTATATTCCATTCGCGAGGGCACTCCGGCGCAGCGATACGAGGATCAGATTCCCGAAGAGGTGAAGCATGCCAGATTCAATCGGCTGGTGGACACCATCAACGAGATCACCGCGGAAAAAAACCAGGCCTATGTGGGCCGTATCGTAGAAGTGCTGGCGGAGGGGCCCAGCAAGACGGACGAAGGGACGCTCACCGGCCGCACCGACTGCAATAAGCTGGTGAATTTCACCGGACCCGCCGACGCGGCGGGAACCATAGTGAAGGTGAAGATCACCGGGGCCAAGACCTTCAGCCTGACCGGGGAGACGGAGGCGGGGAAAGAATGAAACGGAAGCTTCTGCTCCACAGCTGCTGTGGACCTTGCAGCACCGCGGTCATCGAGCGGCTGTACCACGACTTTCAGGTGACGGTGTTTTACTACAACCCCAATATTACGGAGGAGGAGGAATACCAAAAGCGAAGGGATAACCAAGTCCTGTTTTTGGAGAAATTCAACCGCCGGATGCGGGAGGAGCACGGGGAGGAGGCCTCTCAGGTGAGCTTCTTGGAAGGCACCTACGATGTGGAAGCGTTTTACCGGGCGGCCCGGGGACTGGAAGAGGAACCGGAGGGCGGCGCCCGCTGTGAGGAGTGCTTCCGGCTGAGGCTGTCCGAAACCGCGAGGTTAGCGGAAGCGATGGGCTTCGATTGTTTTACCACCACACTCTCGGTCAGCCCTTATAAAAACGCCAAGCTGCTGAATCAAATCGGGGAGGAGCTGGACCCGGAGCGTTATCTACCGGAAAACTTCAAGAAAAAGGACGGCTATCGAAGATCGGTGGAGCTGTCCGAAGAATACGGATTGTACCGTCAGCATTATTGCGGCTGCGGATTTGCCAAGGAGATCATGGAACGGCAAATGGCGGAGCGGCGAGCCAGGGAAGCGAAAGGAGAACAAAATGTCTAAAACGCTGATTCTGCCGGCGAATTATCAGCCGGAAATCGATTACAAGGAAAGCCAGATCGCCATTAAAAAGATCAAGGATTATTTCCAGCAGGAGCTAGCCAGCCGTCTCAATCTCACCCGTGTGACCGCTCCCCTCTTCGTGGACCCGGACAGCGGGTTGAACGACAATCTGAACGGAGTGGAACGGACGGTCCGCTTCTCGTTGAAGGACATGGACGAAAAGGAAGTGGAAATCGTTCAGTCCCTGGCCAAGTGGAAGCGCATGGCGCTGGGCAAGTATCGCGTGGCCGAGGGACACGGGATCTACACGGACATGAATGCCATTCGCAGGGATGAAGATTTCGACAATCTCCATTCCGTTTACGTGGACCAGTGGGACTGGGAAAAGGTCATCCGCAAGGAGGACCGCACGGAGGAGTATCTCAAGCAGACCGTGACCTCCATCTATAACGCGCTGAAAAATCTGGGCGATTATGTCAATCGGGAATACCCGCGGATTTCCACGGAGCTGCCCAACGAGATTTTCTTCATCACCACCCAGGAGCTGGAAGACCGCTACCCGGATCTGACGCCGAAGGAGCGGGAAAACGCGATTACCAAGGAAGAACGAGCGGTGTTTCTGATGAAGATCGGCGGAATCCTCAACTCAGGGAAAAAGCACGACGGACGGGCGCCGGACTACGACGACTGGGAGCTGAACGGGGATATCCTGCTTTGGGATGACATCTTGGGCATCGCCATGGAGATTACGTCCATGGGAATCCGAGTGGATGAGAAGGCGATGGAGCGTCAGCTGGCCATGGAAAACGCGCTGGATCGAAAACGGCTGGCGTTTCACCGGGCTATTTTAGAGAGAAAACTCCCTTACAGCATCGGCGGAGGGATCGGACAGTCCCGTCTGTGCATGTATTTCCTGCGCAAGGCGCACATCGGGGAGGTACAGGTATCCGTGTGGCCCGAGGATATGATCGAGTGCTGCCGGGAGAACAACATTTTCCTGCTTTAGAGGAGCTTTTATGAAATACGTCAATCTGGTCATTGAAAACAGCAGCAGTCAGACGGACCGCCTGTTTACCTACGGAACGGATCTCGAAGAGATCCGGGTGGGTGACAAGGTGTATGTTTCGTTCGGCAAGGGGAACAAAATTCGGGCCGGATACGTCTTTGAAGTGATGGATCAATTGGATGAACCCATCAAAAATCTCAAGATGATCGATCACCGGGAGGAGGAGTTTTCCTTGACGGAGGAGGCGGTGGCCACCAGCATTTGGATGAAACAGCGGTATTTCTGCCGCTACATCGACGCGGTAAACTGCTTTACTCCCACGGGAAGCGCCTCCAAACGGGGAAAGAAACGAAACCCGTATGAGGGCGCCGAAGGGGAGGCTTCGGAGGTAGAAGAGCTCACGCCCGAGCAGCAGGCCGCCATGGAGGCCATCCGTCCCTGGGTGGAACGCGGGGAGCATCACATTTTTCTGATTCACGGCGTCACCGCCAGCGGAAAGACCGAGGTGTACCTGCGAACCATCGCCGCCTGCCTGGAGCAGGGGAAAACCGCCATCCTGCTGGTGCCGGAGATTTCATTGACCACCCAGACCATTCGCCGAGTCATCGGCCGGTTCGGGTCGGAAAACGTGGCGGTGCTCCACAGCCGTCTGTCCCGGGGAGAACGCTTCGACGAGTGGACACGGGTGAGGAACGGCCAGGTTAAGATCGTAATCGGCGCTCGGTCGGCGGTCTTCGCGCCGCTTTCGAACATCGGAGCGATCATTTTGGATGAGGAGCACGAAACCACCTATAAGTCAGACATGTCTCCGAAGTACGACACACTGGAGGTGGCCGCGAAAAGAGCCATGGCTTATGGAAGCGTGATCCTTCTGGGCAGCGCCACACCGTCCCTGCTCTCCGCCTGGCGGGCGGAACAGGGGCTGTTTGAAACCATCCGTCTGCGGCAAAGATATAATCGAACGCCGCTGCCGAAGGTCACGGTGACGGATATGCGGGAGGAACTGCAAAACGGCAATAAGAGCATGTTCAGCCTTCGTCTCTACGAAGGAATCCGGGACTGCCTCTCCCAAGGGAAGCAGGTGATTCTGTTCCTCAATCGGAGAGGGTACTCCACCTTCATTTCCTGCCGTTCCTGCGGCTACGTCATGAAATGTCCGGACTGCGGCATTTCCCTGACTTATCATAAATCTCAAGGGCAGGCGGTGTGCCACTTCTGCGGTTATCGGGAGGCCGTTCCCGCACAGTGCCCGGATTGTGAAAGCAAGTACATCAAATATTTCGGCATCGGGACCGAGAAGGTGGAGGAATTTACCAAAGAGGCCTTTCCGGACGCTTCGGTGGAACGTCTGGATCTGGACACCTCCAGAAAGAAAGGGAGCGTGGACCAAATACTGGGCCGCTTCGCCAAGGGAAAAACGGACATTCTCATCGGGACGCAGCTGGTGGCCAAGGGCCTGGATTTTGCCAATGTGGGTCTCGTGGGGGTGGTTTCCGC
The DNA here is from genome assembly GCA_959606705.1 of uncultured Bacillota bacterium. Lineage (GTDB taxonomy): Bacteria > Bacillota > Clostridia > Peptostreptococcales > Anaerovoracaceae > CAUHLX01. The sequence goes on from CAUHLX010000008.1 coordinate 6,414, forward strand.
CGACGTTTCGCTGAACATCCCGGATTTTCGATCTCCGGAGCGGACCTTTCAGCTGATCACTCAAGCGGCGGGAAGGGCGGGAAGGGGAGAAGAGCCGGGTACGGTGATCATCCAGTCCTACACACCGGAGCATTACGCCATTCAGGCGGCCGCGGCGCAGGACTACGATCTGTTTTACCGCGAAGAGCTGCGATTTCGCCGTCAGACGGGTTATCCGCCCTTCTGTGAGCTGATTCAGGTGGTGCTGTCCTCAAAGGACGAGAACGCGGCGGCACAAGCGGCCGAACAGGCCGCGGCCCGCCTCACGGAGCTGCTGTGTCAGCGGCGGGGACCTCGGGCGGCCGGGCAGGTGCTTCGGCCTCAGCCGGCGCCGGTGAACAAAGTCAACGGGCACTATCGGTATCAGTTTTTAGTGAAATGCGCCAACGGGAGCCGCAGGGATTACACGGCGGCCATCGGAACGCTTCGCCGGGAGTTTGGCCTGCACAAAGAGAAAAGCAAGGATCGGGAAGTCCTGTTTTCCGCGGATGTGAATCCTTACAGCTACTTATAAGGCTTCCCCGAGGAATATGAAATACTGAAAATGGAAAGGAGATTGGCTTAAAATGGCATTGAGAAATGTAGTACGAGAGGGCGACGAGGTATTGCGGAAGAAAACCAGGACGGTGGAACAGGTGGATGACAGAATCCGAATGATCCTGGACGATATGCTGGAGACCATGCGTTCCGAGGATGGCGTAGGTCTGGCGGCTCCGCAGGTGGGAATTTTAAAGCGCATGTTCGTGGTGGAGGTGGAAGGGGAGATCATTTACATGGTCAATCCGGAATTCGTGGAAACCGAAGGCGTACAGAAGGAAGAAGAAGGCTGTCTCAGTGTTCCCGGCGTGGTGGGAACGGTGGAACGCCCCGCTTATGTGAAGATGAAAGGGCTGGGCAGAGACGGGGAAGAGGTGGTCTGCGAAGGGACCGGACTGCTGGCCAGAGCTTTGTGCCACGAGTACGATCACCTGGACGGCGTCCTCTTCACGGATAAGGCGATTGAGGTACGGGACGCGGATTACGACGCCGAGGTAGAGGAATAGCAAAGGAAGGGCAACACAAAATCGAAACGAGGTGGGAGATTGAAGATCGGATATATGGGAACGCCGGATTTCGCGGTTCCGGCGCTGAACGCGCTCCACGCCCTGCGGGAGCTCGACGGGGAGCCGGTGGAGGTGGTGTTCGCGGTAACACAGCCGGATAAGGCCAAGGACCGGGGCAAGAAGATTCAGTGTCCGCCGGTGAAGGAAGCGGCGATTGCAATGGGGATTCCGGTCCTCCAGCCGGAAAAGGTGAAAGGGAATGAGGAATTTCTGCGGGAGCTGACGGAGTTTGCTCCGGATCTCATCGTGGTCGCCGCTTACGGAAAGATTTTACCGAAGGAGATTTTGGAGCTGCCGCCGCTGGGCTGTATCAACATTCACGGTTCCCTGCTCCCCAAATATCGGGGGGCGGCGCCGATTCAGCGCAGTGTCATGGAAGGGGAAACGGAGACCGGAGTGACCCTCATGTATATGGCGGAGGGACTGGACACCGGCGATATGATCGCCAAAGTCAGCACCCCCATCCAACGGAAAAACGCGGAGCAGCTCCACGATGAATTGGCGCGGCTGGGAGCCCAGCTCTTGGTGGAAACCCTGCCGGCTCTGGCCGCGGGGACCGCGGCCGGAGTTCCGCAGGAGGATTCGCTTTCCTGCTATGCGCCCATGGTGTTCAAACAGGACGGTTTGATCGACTGGAAAAGAAGCGCGGAGGAGATCGACCGGCAGATTCGGGGACTGACTTCCTGGCCCGGAGCGTATACCACCTGTGAAGGGCGGCAGATGAAGGTCTGGGAGGCGATTCCCACGGTTCTCAAGACGGAGGAAGCTCCGGGAACCGTGCTGGCCGCCGGGGAACAGGGGTTGGACGTGGCCGCGGGAGAAGGCGTCCTTCGAATACTTAAGCTTCAATTTCCCGGGAAACGAGCCATGCTGGCCGCGGATTTTTTAAGGGGACACAGGCTGGAGCCAGGCACGGTGCTTGGATAAAACAGACTGTGCGGCGATGGGTTTTCATGAAAAGGGGAGGAATCATCGATGGATCTGAATCGAAAGACCGTATATTTTACACTGCTGGACGTGGAGGAGAAGAAAGCGTACTCCAATTTGGCTTTGAATCATCGAATCGGGCTGATCAAACCGGATGCGCCGGCGTTCGTTCGTGAAATGACTTACGGAGTGCTGGAAAACAAGCTTTATCTGGATTATATTCTGGAGCGGTTTACCACTCAGCCGCTGGATAAAACCAAGCGTCCGGATCTGATCATTTTAAGGATGGGTGTTTATCAGCTGCTGTTCATGAACTCCGTTCCGGCCTACGCGGCGGTGGACGAGAGCGTTCAGCTGGCCCGGCGTTACTGCAAGGGTCGGGAAGGCTTTATCAACGGCGTTCTGCGGAGCATCGAGCGAAAGGGGAAGGAAATCGACCTGCCGGATCGGGAGGAAGATCCGGTTCGTTATCTTTCGATCAAATATTCCTATGAACCCTGGATCATCCGACTTTGGATGGAAGAGTATTCCGTGGAATTTGTGGAGGAGCTGCTGGCGGCCGGCAATGAGACGCCGGATACCGTAATCCGGGTCAACCAGCTGAAGATTACCAGAAATGATTTGCGGGAAGGACTGATTGCCGAGGGCTTTACCGCGAAAGACGGTCTCCTGGCGGAGGATTCCCTCCACGCCGGCGGCAGCGGACTGCTGAACAGCCGTTATTACAAAAACGGCATGTTTTCCATCCAGGACGAAAGCTCCATGCTGGCGGTCGAGCTTTTAGGACCGGAACCGGGAGAAACCGTGGTGGACGTCTGCGCGGCGCCGGGCGGAAAAAGCCTGTACATCGCTGAGAAAATGCACAATCGGGGAACCGTGCTTTCTCGTGATGTGTACCAGAGGAAGCTGGCGCAGATTGATGAAGAAGCGGAACGCCTGGGGGTTTCCATCATACGGACCAAGGCTTGGGACGCGGTGCGTCCGGACCCCGATTTGATGGGAACGGCGGACCGCGTGCTGGCGGACGTTCCCTGCTCGGGGCTGGGGATCTGCCGCCGAAAGCCGGAGGTTAAGTATAAGGAACAAACGGAGAAGATCCGGACTCTCCCTCAAAAGCAGCTGGATATTCTGATGACTTCCGCGAAGTACGTGAAGCCGGGCGGCGTTCTGGTCTACAGTACCTGCACCATTTCACCTTACGAAAATCAAGGAGTCATCGAGGCGTTTCTTGAGAAAAACGGACTGTTTACGGTGGAAGAAACGCTTCAGCTTCTGCCTAACGTCAACCATACGGATGGCTTTTATATCTGTAGGCTTCGTCGGGTGTAAAGACCGGCTGCCATTAAATTTTGACAGGGGAGTCACTTTTGGATATAATATAGGTCAATGAAAACGACAGGGGTAAACGCGATGATACAAGTGGGATTTAAAAGCGACATGGGCAGGGTGCGCAGCAATAACGAAGACGCGATCTTCATTCTGCCGGAACAAAGAATATACATCGTCGCCGACGGCGTAGGCGGGCACAATTCGGGGGAACTGGCCAGCCGTACGGCGGTCAGCGGTATCGCGGAATACGTGCGGGCCCATCCCCTCGCGGAGGATGCGGGGGATGAAACGCGCAGGGACTATTTTGCTCTCTGCCTCTCGGAGGTAAATCGAAAGATCTATCAAATGGCCCGGGGCGGCACGGACAATGCCGGAATGGCGACGACCACGGTGCTGGCCCAGATTACGGACCGGAAAGCATATGTGGTCAACGTGGGGGACAGCAGGGCTTATCTGCTTCGGGACGGCCGGTGCATGCAGGTGACGGTGGACCATACCTTTGTCAATGAGCTCCTTCGGGAAGGGACCATTACGGAGGAAGAAGCGGAAGTGCATCCGAAGCGCAACATGATTACGCGCGCGCTGGGGGGCGAGGACCGAATCTGCCCCGACTTTTTTCAGTTTGAAGTGTTCAAGGACGATCTGATCATCCTTTGCAGCGACGGACTTTACAGTGAAGTACCAAAGGAAGAAATGGTTCGACTGGCGTTGGCGTCAGAATCGATGCGGAGTTTGGCCAGTGATCTTGCGGAGGCCGCAAATCAGAATGGCGGACACGACAACATCTCCGTTGTGTGCATCAGAATCTAGGTTAGGAGGAGCGGCTCATGAGCAGCAGGATACTTGCGGGAAGATATGAATTACTGGAGAAAATAGGGGACGGCGGGATGGCCGTCGTATACAAAGCCAAGGATAAATTGCTGAATCGCTTTGTGGCGGTCAAAATTTTAAAGCCGGAGTTTATCCGCGATATGAAATTCATCGAGAGCTTTCGCCGGGAATCTCAAGCGGCGGCCAGCCTTTCTCATCCGAACATCGTCAACGTGTACGATGTCGGGAAGGAGGGAAATATCCATTACATCGTGATGGAGCTGGTGGAAGGACGAGTTCTTTCGGACGTGATCCGCGAACGCGGGCCGCTGGATGTGGCCTGGGCGGTGAGCATTGCCAAACAGGTGGCCTCGGCCCTTTCTTTAGCTCATAAAAATCACATCATACATAGGGATGTGAAGCCTCACAATATATTGATCACCAGAGACGGCGTGGCTAAAATCACGGATTTCGGCATTGCCAAAGCGGTGAACAGCGGTACGATCGTAGGCAATCAGCAGGGAATGATCATGGGTTCCGTCCACTACTTTTCACCGGAACAGGCCAGGGGAGGCTATGTGGATGAAAAATCGGACATCTATTCTCTGGGAATCGTGATGTACGAAATGCTCACGGGAAAAGTACCCTTTGACGCGGACAATCCCGTCACCGTGGCGGTGATGCATATGAACAACGAAATCACGCCGCCCTCGGAGCTGAATCCGGGGATTCCGCCGGAGGTGGAAGCGGTGGTGATGAAAGCGACCAACAAATATCAGGTCAACCGATACCGCAGCGCCGATGAAATGTACGAGGCGCTGGAGCAGGCCAACCTGGACCCCGGTGCTTCTTCTCGCCAAGGGGGCTATGGTGCGTCGGCGGATATGGGGGCAACCAGAGTGATGCCTGCCGCGGCGGTAGCGGCGGCGGCCGCTTCCGGCGGCCGAAACGCCTGCGAATTCACGGAGCACAGCCGGAAGAAGAAATTCGTTCCGGGAGGGGGCGCGGACGAGGGGATGATCAAGAAGAGGATGACTACGGGGATTATGGGAAAAAGGATAGGGGATCCAAAGGGATGGGAAAAACAAAAAAAGGCGGAAATCAGCCGAAGAAAAAGGTTCGGGTCAATAAAGTAAAGCTGTTAGCCGTGATTTTGGCGCTGGTCTGCGCCATTCCGGCCAGTGCGTTTCTGTTTCATTTCGTCAGCAGCTTCGGCGACGGAAAGGATGTTCCCGTTCCCGATCTCACCAATAAGACGGTGGAAGAAGCCACGGAGGAATTGGAAAAGCTGGGGTTGAAAATCAAAATCGGCGATGAGGTGGTCAGCGCGGACATCGAAGAAGGGCATATCACTTCTCAGGATCCGGTGGGAGACGAAACGCTTCCCAAGGGTCGGTCGGTCACGGTAAATGTCAGCAAGGGAATGGAAGACGACACGATTCCCGACGTAACCAACAAGAGTCTGGACACGGCTACCGTCCTTTTGAAAGAGAACGGATATGAGCTGGGAGAGACTTCGGAAGAAAACAGCGAGCTAGCGAAGGGAATGGTCATTCGTCAGTTCCCGGTGGGAGGCAAGAAAGCGGATGCCGGCACCAAAGTGGATCTGGTAGTCAGCTTAGGCAAAGAGACGGAGCAGGTTGCGGTACCGGATCTGTACAACAAGAGCAAGGCGGACGCCACCACCGAGCTGTCGGCCAACGGCCTGGCCTTGGGAGAGACCAGTCAGGAATTCAACAGCGAGGTGGAAAAAGGCCGTGTCATCAGCCAAAACCCGAAGAAAAATTCCAAAGTGGATGAAGGAACGGCGGTGGATCTGGTCATCAGCAAGGGGGCTGATCCCGCCAATAACGGCGGCAGCGGCGGCAATGGCGGCGGAACCACCGACAGCGCCGGTACGGTAACCATCAACGTCCCCTTTGATAAGGCTTCCGACGAGGTTTTCTGGGTGACGATTACGGTAAACGATGAAAAAGGATTCAGCCAGCCGATCAACTGGGATGAACAGAACAAGAGCAAGGGTTCGACCTCCTATGCGATTTCCGGTTACGGGAAGGGCACCATCAAGGTAAACTTCAACAATGAGAACGTGATGACCTTCAACGCGGACTTTACCGCAGGGACGGTTTCTTAAAGAAAGAGGAACGAGAACGGGTGGAAACGAATCGAATCGAAGGGATGATTATGAAAGGAATCGGCGGGTTTTACTATGTGAAGCCCGTCGGATGCGGCGATAGGCCCGGAGCGGGAACGGTCGGCGGCGCGGCCGCGGCCGCGGAAGCTCCGGGCGTTTCCGTATATGAGTGCAAGGCCAGAGGAATCTTTCGGAAGGAACGGCTGACTCCCAGCGTGGGAGACCGGGTGAAGATCTCCCTGCGGCCGGAGGAGGAGGGGCTGGGGATGATCGAGGAGATCGAACCCCGAAAGAACTCTTTTATCCGGCCGCCGATTGCCAATGTGGATTGTCTGGTTACGGTCATTGCCGCCGCCAGACCGGCGCCGAACCTGCGGATCCTGGATCAGTTTCTGGTGATGGCGGAGCAGAAGGACGCGGAAGTGATCATCTGTGTGAACAAGTCCGATCTGGCGGAAGACCATTTTTTGAAGAGCATGGAAGAAATCTACGCGCCTCTTTATCCTATGGTGTACACCAGCGGCAGGACCGGACGGGGCGTGAAGGAGCTGAAACGACTGATGGCCGGACGAGCCTGTGCGCTGTCGGGACCTTCGGGCGTGGGAAAGTCTACCTTGCTCAACCTTCTGGTTTCGGGGATCACGATGGAAACCGGCGCGGTGAGCGAAAAGACCCGCCGGGGAAAGCATACCACGAGACATGTGGAGCTGTTTGAGACGGAGGACGGCGGAATGATCTTCGACACTCCCGGCTTCACCTCTTTTGATATTCTGGATGCGGAAGAGGCGGAGCTGCAGGAATACTATCCCGAAATGCTTCCTTTCCTGGGAGCATGCCGTTATGACAACTGCCGCCACTTAAAGGAGCCGGACTGTGCGGTGCGAAAGGCTTTGGAGGCGGGCGACATTCACCCCTCCCGATACGAATCCTATCTCGCTCAAATGAAAGAAATCCGTGAACGCAAAAAATACTAAAGGAGAACTGACATGAATCGCTTGGCACCATCTATTTTATCCGCAGATTTTTCAAAGCTTGGCCAGGAAGTGGCGTCCATCGAACGAGCGGGGGCGCAGGTCATCCACGTAGATGTGATGGATGGTCATTTCGTTCCCAACATTTCCTATGGAGCCGTCGTGATGAAAAGTCTGGTGGGCAAGACGAAATTACCCTTTGACGTACATTTGATGATCCAGGACCCGGACCGCTACGCGGCGGAGTTTGTCACGGATCAGACGGAGTTTATCACGGTGCATGCCGAAGCCTGTACGCATCTGCATCGGACCCTGCAGCTGATCCACTCTTTCGGTGTGAAAGCGGGAGTCGCTCTGAATCCGGCTACGCCGCCGGAGGTGCTGGAATACGTGCTGGAGGATGTGGATCTGGCGCTGGTCATGTCCGTAAACCCGGGCTTTGGCGGTCAGAAATTTATCCCTTCCGCACTGCGCAAGGTGGAAAAGCTGGCGGAGATGAAACGGAAGAGTCATCCCGAAATGATCATCGAGATCGACGGAGGCATTCATTTGGATAACGCTGCGGCGGTGACCGCGGCCGGCGTGAATCTGGTGGTGGCGGGCTCCGCGGTGTTCGGCGCGCCGGATGTGGAAGAGAGAGTCAAGGAATTTTTGGAACGGATCGATTGACCGTCCGATCGTCGTTTTCCATTCAACTGAAAAAGGGGCTGCCGCATTCGGGTTTTTCTCCTGAATGGGCAGCCCCTTTTTCGATGTGTGCCCGGCAAGGACGCGTTTTTCTCAGCCGAACAGCATGCGGTCGTTTTGAATTTCAAATTGCTGGATCAGCTTCTCTACGGTCATGCTGTCCCGTTCTTCACCGGACAGGTCCATGACAATTCGTCCGTCATCCATGAGCAGGGTGCGAGTACCGTATTCCAGGGCGTCGGACATGTTGTGAGTGATCATCAGGGTACACATCTGGTTGCCCTTGACGATTTCGTCGGTGATGGCCAGCACTTTTTTCGCGGTGCCCGGGTCCAGTGCGGCGGTGTGTTCGTCCAGCAGGAGCAGCTTAGGCTGGGTGAGGGTGGCCATGAACAGGGTCAGAGCCTGACGCTGTCCACCGGACAGGAGGCGGACCTTCTGCTTCATTCGATCCTCCAGCCCCATTCCCAGAAGGGAGAGCCGTTCTCGGAAGATTTCCCGGTCCTTGTGGCTGATTCCCGGCTGAAGCAGTCGGGATTTATTTTTGCACCAGGCAATGGACAGATTCTGTTCGATGGTCATATCGTATGCCGTGCCTTTCATGGGATCTTGAAAGACGCGTCCGATCTCGCGGGAACGCTTGTGTTCCGGCAGACGGGTGATTTCCTTGCCGTTCAAAAAGATATGGCCGCTGTCCACCGGATCTACACCGGCAACACAGTTCATCAAAGTGGATTTTCCGGCGCCGTTGCTGCCGATGATGGTGATAAATTCCCCTTCTTTTACGGAAAGGTTGATATCGTTCAGGGCAATTTTTTCATTGATGGTGCCTTTTCCATAGATTTTCGTCAAATGATTGATGGTAAGCATCTCAGCCGTTCACCGCCTTTCCCGCCGAAGCGTCCTCCGGGCCGCCGGCAGGGCTGGCAGGACCGACGGATTGCTTCCTTCCGCCGGTCAGATGGCGCAGCTTTTCACCGATCACCCCGGCGGAGAGGGCCACCACTACGATGGTCGCGGACACCAGCTTCAAATAGTCGGCCGGCATTCCGAAATACAGGGCAAAGGTGATGATCAGCCGGTAGAACACGGCGCCCAGACAGACGGCGGTCAGACGCCAGATCAGGGGGGCGCTCCGGAACACCACGGCTTCTCCGATAATGACGGAAGCCAGTCCGATCACCACCATGCCAACGCCCATGTTGGTATCGGCAAAGGACTGATACTGGGAAAGCATTCCGCCGGCCAGGCCCACGAAGCCGTTGGACAGGGTCAAACCCAGGAGCTTCATGTTGTCGCTGTTGCAGCCGGAGGCGCGGACCATGTACTCGTTGTCCCCGGTGGCCCGCAGGGCAAAGCCCAAACGGGTATTTAAAAAGAAGTAAAAGAGCAGGATCACTACCACTACGATGCACAGTCCCAGGATCAAAGCGGGAGTGAACACCCCGTTGGAATAGCCCTCGGGAAAGCGGGCGGCAAACTGCTTGTACAGCGTGTCACTCTGGGTCAGCGGGATATTGGAACGCCCCATGATCCGGAGATTGACGGAATAAAGCCCCAGCATCACCAGAATTCCCGCGAGGAGAGGCTCGATTTTCAGCTTGGTGTTCAGCAGGGCGGTAACCGCACCCGCGGCGCTTCCGGCGATAAAAGCCAGAAACAGTCCCAGCAGGGGACTGCCTCCTCCGTAGCAGATGACCGCCGAGGCGGCGGCGCCGGTAACCACGCTGCCGTCCACGGTGAGGTCGGGAGTGTTCAGAGTCCGGAAGGACAGGAACACGCCCAAGGCCAGAACCGCGTAGGGCATGCTGAGCTCCAGCGCGCTGACGATGGTAGAGAGTGAAATCATGACGTCTCCTTTATTCGACTTCGGCGTTATTGGCGTCCGCGTCGGTAAACACGGTGGCGGAATCCAGTACGTCCTGAGGGAAGGTGACGCCGGCGCGCTTGGCCACGTCAGTATTGACATAGATGCTCATCTCGCTCATGGTGCGGACCGGAAGGGTGCCGGGATCGGCGCCGTTGAGAACCTGAACCGCCATCTCACCGGTTTCTTTGCCCAGAACTTTATAGTTGATTCCGTAAGTTGCCAGGCCGCCGGTCATGACCATGGAATCCGCGCTGACATAGAAGGGAATCTGAGCGTTGTCAAATACTTGTGTGACGATGGGCATGGTGGAAGCCACGCTGTTGTCGATGGGGGAGAATACGATATCCACTTTTCCCACCAGCGCGGAGGCCGCCTGCTGGGCTTCACTCTGATTCATCAGGGGACTTTCAATCACCTTGAGACCGTTTTGTTCGGCGTACTCTTTCAGATCTTCGATGACGGAGAGGGAATTCGCTTCACCGGAATTGTACAGGGCGCCGATGGTCTTGAAATCCGGAGTGATCTTCTGAGCCAGCTCCATGATTTTAGCGGCGGACACCAGGTCGGAGGTGCCGGTGATGTTGGCGCCCGGATGCTCCGGGTCTTTGACCAGCCCGGCCTCCACCGGATCGGTCACCGCGGAAAAGATGATGGGAATATCCGAGGTTTCACCCAGCACCGCCTGAGCGGCCGGAGTGGCGATGGCGATGATCATATCACAGCCATCCGCTTTGAATTTCTGGGCGATGGTTTTCATGTTGTTCTGGTCGCCCTGGCCATTTTGGTAATCGATGATGCAGGTATCGCCGTCGATGAAGCCCTGGGAGGCCAGCTCAGCGATGAGGGAGGAGCGGATGGTATCCAGGGAAGGGTGTTCCATCAACTGAATCAGTCCGATGCGGGGAACATCCTTGTCTCCCTCGTCGGATTTCGGCTCGTCTCCGCCGGAGGCGCAGCCGGAAAGCGCTAAGGCCGCTGTGAAAAGCAGGGCCAGCAGCAGGGTGACAATTCTCTTGGTTTTGGTTTTGGAATTGGTTTTGGTTTTCATCTTCATTTTGATTCTCCTTTTCTCTTTTCAGGGGGCTGCGGAGGAACTGTTTGGATTCCGTTCCGCGTTCACTATGAAAAGGGTCTGCTCTGCATGTTTTCTGTGTGGAACATCCGCCGAAAGGGCGGCGGCTGCATAAAAAAAACACCTGTCCTCGTACAAGGACAAGCGTCTGCCTGCGGTACCACCTTGTTTGATGCGCAAAAAGCGCATCCACTTTGCAGAGTGCCATCACACCCTCAGCCCGATAACGCCGGCTCAAGCGTCTCTGCTACTAGAATCCGAACTTGCCGCAGGATTTTTTCGCTTCGCCCTCGGGGGACCATTATTCCGCGCCTTGCGTCTATTCGGCTTCCACCATCCCGAAATCGCTTTGAGACCGGCTCTCGGTTTTACTTCCCCGTCTACGGTTTTAAAAATTCTATCATTGAGGCTCGGTGTTTGTCAACTAATTTTTTTCCGTTCAAACTTTTGCCCGATCTCCTGTTCTATGTTATGATATTTTCAATAGAAATCAATCGTGAGAATGAAAAGAATAAAAAATAGAAATTTTTAAAGAGCGGATCAGCGGAAGGGATCAATAGAATGGTTTATTTGGGAATTGATCTGGGAGGAACCAGCATCAAAGCCGGATTGGTGGATGAAAAGGGGAATTTGCGTTCCTCAAACCAAACGCCCACGGAGGTGTGGAAGGGGCCGGAAGCAATCTTTGACAATCTGATAAAGATCAGCCGCAAGGTGATGGCGGAAACCGAAGAGCCCATTGCCGCGGTAGGAATCGGCGTGCCCGGTCCGGTGGACATGGAGCGGGGAGTGGTGGTTACCTGTGTCAATCTGGGCTGGGACCAGGTGCCTATTGCGGAAATGCTCCGGGACCAGCTGGGCTTGCCCGCTTTTGCGGGAAATGACGGAACGCTGGCCGGCGTGGCCGAGCTGGAGGAAGGCGCGCTGCGCGGATTTGACAGCGGCGTGGTTCTTACGCTGGGAACGGGGATCGGCGGCGGCGTGGTAGTCAATGGAAAAATCCAAAACGGCGCCCATTGCATCGGCGGAGAGATCGGCCACATGATCGTCGGCAAGAATTTTTACGACTGCAACTGCGGGAGAAACGGCTGCTTGGAAACCTTTTCGTCGGCGACGGCCATGAGGCGTTATGCGGCCAAGCTGTTCCGGCAGGGGCGAAAATGTCCGCTGCTGGCTAGGCTCTGCGGAGGAAAGGCTGACCGGATCAACGGAAAGATGATCTTTGACGCGGCCAGACAGAAGGACCCGGTCGCTAAGGCTACGGTGAAGCGGGCGGCCAAATATCTGGGCATCGGAATCGTCAATCTGATGGCGGTTTATGATCCGCAAAGGATCGTAATCGGCGGAGGGGTCTCCAAAGCGGGAGAGTTTTATTTCGATCTGATTCGCAAGGCGGCGGAGAACGCCAGATATTTTAAGCAGTTTCCCATCCCGGAAATTGTGCCGGCCAGATTCGGCAATGACGCGGGAATCATCGGCGCCGCTCTGCTGGCGAGGATGATGCTGCGGAACGGAGATTGAGAGGAGGATTGTGATGAGCGAAAGGGTATTGATCCATTTAGCGGAGGGATTTGAAGAGGTGGAGGCGGTGACGGTAACGGACCTTCTGCGGAGAGCGGGAGTTGACGTAATGATGGTTTCGGTTACCGGAAAACGGCTGGTCAAAGGAGCCCATGGAATCGGTGTGGAAGCGGATCTGCTGTATGAGGAGGCGGATTACGAGAGCGCCGCCATGCTGGTGCTGCCGGGCGGGATGCCCGGAACGCTGCATTTACAAGAGCATGAGGGGTTGGCAGGTAAGCTTTCGGAGTTTGCCGGCCAAGGAAAATGGGTGGCGGCCATCTGCGCGGCGCCTATGGTGCTGGGAGAATTGGGTCTCCTCGCGGGAAAACGAGCCACCATCTATCCGGGAATGGAAGAGCATTTAAAGGGTGCGGAGCATTGTGAGGATGCGGTGGTCTCGGATGGCAATCTCATCACGTCGAAGGGGCCGGGAACTGCGATGGAATTCGGATTGCGGCTGATCGAAAAGTTGAGGAGCCGAGAGGCGTCGGAAGCGGTTCGGAGGGGACTTTTAACGTAGGGGCAGGCGTAGGCAGCGGAGCGGATCAAATGATCGGCGGACCGAGCATGTCGATTGACGAAAACGGAAAGCGAGGATACGAATGAACGATGATTTTATAAACTTGACGGAGGAAAACCTAGCCGAGGAGCATTTATGCTGCATTATCCGCAGCAAAAAACCGCATCCGGGGGTTGAGGCGAAGCGGCAATGGCTTTCGGAGCGTATCAAGGAGGGTCATGTCTTTCGAAAGAAAAACGCAAAGGCTACGGTTTTTATAGAATACGCCCCTCTCGAAACTGCCTGGGTCCCGATCATAGGCGACAACTTTCTTTATCTATACTGCTTATGGGTCACCGGACCGGACAAAGGGAAGGGGTACGGGAACCTGCTCATGGAGTATTGTTTGAACGATGCGCGGGAAAAGGGGAAATCCGGGGTTTGCATGCTGGGATCAACCAAGCAGAAGTCCTGGCTGTCCGACCAGTCTTTTGCCAAGAAGTTTGGCTTCGAGGTGGTTGACACGACCCCGAGCGGCTATGAATTGCTGGCGCTGTCTTTTGACGGGACGAAGCCCAGCTTCCCACAGGAT
>CAUHLX010000009.1 GCA_959606705.1 uncultured Bacillota bacterium
CACACATTTTCCCAGATACATGACCATGATGTTGTCGGAGATGTGCTTCACCACCGAGAGATCGTGTGTCACGAACATATAAGCCAGGCCGAACTGGTCCTGCAAATCCATGAGCAGGTTTAAAATCTGCGCCTGAATGGATACGTCCAGCGCGGAAACCGGTTCGTCGCAGACGATGAATTTGGGATTCAGCGACATGGCCCGGGCAATCCCGATGCGCTGCCGTCTGCCGCCGTCCAGTTCGTGCGGATAGGAATTGGCAAACCTCTGTGCCAGTCCTACCTGTTCCATCAACTCCGCCGCCTTCTGAAAGGTTTCCTTGCGTGTCTTGCAGGTGTGATGGATGAACATGTACTCCGCAATCGTCTCAATGACTGATTTTCTGGGGTCAATGCTGGAATAAGGATCTTGAAAAATGATCTGCATATCCTGCCTGAGCGCCCGCATGGCTCTCGGGCTGTAATTGGTAATATCCTGTCCCTGAAAGTAAAGCTTGCCTCCGGTGGGTTCGATCAGCTTGAGTATGGTGCGGCCCAGCGTGGATTTTCCACAGCCGGATTCTCCCACCACGCCCACCGTCTCCTCCGGAAAGATTTTCAGATCGATTTTATCCACGGCGTGCAGTCTGGAACCGCCTTTTAACTTGAAAAACTTCTCCAGCCCCACGGTCTCCAAAATCGGAGCGCGCTTTTCCTGTTCCGTCATTGCGCGTCGCCTCCTTTCCAGTCGTCAAATAGATGGCAGCGCAGCTTGTGCGTCCCCGAGACCACCGTCCGCGGATGCTCCTTCAAACAGAGATCCATACAGTGCTCGCATCTGGGGGCGAATACGCAGCCTTCGGGCAAAGCGGAGGGGTCCGGCATCAAACCCGGAATCGGCTTCAGCCGGTCCATTTCCACATCGATATTGGGAATGGAGTTGAAGAGCCCCACCGTGTAGGGATGGTGGTTTTCTCCCAGGAAGAGATCCTCCACCGTTCCCGCTTCGATAATTTCTCCCGCGTACATGACGGCCACGTCGTCGCAGGTCTGAGCCACGATCCCCAGGTCATGAGTGATCATCAGCATGGAGGTTCCCAGGCGGTTTTTCAGATCGCTCATCATGGAGAGCACCTGTGCCTGAATGGTCACGTCCAGCGCCGTCGTCGGCTCGTCGGCGATGAGCAGTGCGGGCTCGCAGCACAGCGCCATGGCAATAACCACTCGCTGTTTCATTCCGCCGGAGAACTGATGCGGATATTCCACTTTCCGGGAGGGTGGAATTCCCACCAAGGTCAGAGTCTGATCCACTCGTTCCTCCACCTCCTGCTTGGAGATGTCGGGATTGTGCAGCTTGATGACCTCGGCAATCTGGTCGTCCACGGAAAGCACCGGATTGAGACTGCTCATCGGATCTTGAAACACCATGGAAATGGCGTTTCCGCGGATGGCTCTCATCCACTCCTCGTCTACCTCCAGCAGATTGTTGCCCTCAAAATAGATCTCGCCGTGCTCGATTCGCCCCGTGGTGCCGGGCAAAAGGCGCAGGATGGAAAGCGCGGTGGTGGTTTTGCCGGCCCCGGTTTCTCCCACCAGTCCCAGTGTCTTGCCCTTTACAATACGAAGGTCGATGTCGTTGACCGCCGAAACGACCTCCAGGTCCGTCTTATAGATTACCTTTAAATCGCGAATATCCAGGATGACCTCGTTTCCGTTTTCATCGGATATGAGTTCCCCTTTCTTTATTTCATGCTTCTTGTTTTCCAGTTTCTTATCTTCTCGCTTCATACGGTCCTCCTACCTCAAGATTTGAGATGCGGGTCCAGGGCGTCTCTCAGCCCGTCTCCCACCAGATTGATGGAACAGGCGCAGATGACGATCGCCGCGGCCGGGAAAAACATCATATGGGGAGCGACACGCATCACTTCTCTCGCCTCGGAGAGCATCATTCCCCATTCGGGATGAGGCGCCGGCATTCCCAGTCCCAGGAATCCCAGAGTGGACTCGTAGATGATGATCCGCGCCACGTTCAACGTTACGTTGATGATGATGACCCCCACCGCGTTGGGCAGAATGTGGGAGAGGATGATCCTGCCGCTTCCCGATCCGCCGGCCTTGGAGGCTTCCACGTAGTCCTGCTCGGACAGCGTGAGCACTTGAGACCGCACTAGCCTTACATAGTTTGGGAAGAAGGAAATGGTCAGCGCGATGAGCAGATTTACAAAGTTCGCTCCCAGCGCAAAGACCACCGCCATGGTGAACAGAATGTCGGGAACCGACATGAACAAATCCAGAGCCCGCATGATGACGCTGTCGATGATTCCGCCAAAATACCCGGAAATCGCACCTAAAAGACTTCCTACCACACAAGAACAGATGGTGGCCCACAGTGCGATGCTCAAAGAGGTCCGACCGCCGTGAACGATCCGCGCCAGCACGTCCCGTCCATAGGTATCGCAGCCGAAAATGTGATCGGAGCTGGGTCCGGCGAGCGCGTTGGCAATATCCTGCTTGATCGCCACGTCATAAGGAATCAGCCGTTCCGCTCCCACAAGCAGGATCACGAGTCCTAACAGAAAGATCAAACCGATGACGGCTCCTCTGTCCTTTTTAAACCGGCGCCAGATTTCCTTGAAGCGGCTGGGCCGTTTATACGTTACTTTTTCATCGATTTCCACTTGATTGATTGCGTTTGTATTTTCCATATCATTTCCCCTTCGTCTTGACGTACTTTGCCTTAATACGGGGATCGATAAACGCGTAAATCACGTCCACGACCAGCATGATGACCGCAAAGCATACCGACAGCAAAATGACGCCGCCGATGATGACGGGTTCGTCTTTGAACGGAATCCGATCCACGATGAGACTGCCGATTCCCGGCAGGGAAAAGAGCTTTTCCACCACCACCGCACCGGCAATCAGCGCGCCCAGAGTGAGGCCCATCTGGGTCACTACGGGGAGCATGGCGTTTTTCAGCGCGTGCTTCCAGATCACCGTGCGTTCCGGAGCACCCTTGGCCCTGGCGGTCCGCACGTAATCCTGCCGTATGGACTCAAGCATGGACGACTTGGTAAATCGCATATTTTGAGCGGCCGGCGGAATCGCCAAGGCCAGCATGGGCATGATATAGTGCTGAATGGAGGTCGCACCGTAGGATGGCAGCCAGTTCAGCTTCAAAGCGAAAACATAGAGCAGCAGCATTCCCACCACAAAGCCCGGAATCGCCGCTACGAAAAACGAAATAAAGGAGGGAATCGTGTCCCAAAGAGAGTACTGTTTCACCGCGGCGTAGATTCCCAGAGGAATGCCGATGACCGCCGACAGCACCGCGCCCATGAGGGCCAGCCTCACGGAAAACCAGTAGCGAGGCCAAATTTCATTGAATACGGGCTGCTTCGTGAAGTAGGACACCCCGAAGTCGCCGCTTAAAAACAGGTCCTTAATATAGTTGATGAATTTATGCAGAAAGGGCAGGTCGTAGCCTAGCATGTGATTGTAAGCATCCACGTCCGCCTGCAGGGCGTTGGCCCCCAGAATCGCCCGCCCGGGATCACCCGGGGTGATGTTCATGACCGCATAAATGATGAATGTGACACCCAGCACCGTCGGGATCAAAAAAAGCAGCCGCTTTATTATGTATTTATGCATGGTGTTTCTCCTTTTGAGCGTGGATCGGTTTCCTTTGAAAAAATTGGCTGCCGCCGCGTCAACGGGACAGCCAATCTGTCAACAAACTACTTCCAGCTCATATCGTACAGATGATAGAAGGTGGGGTTCAGCTCTCCGGGATTCAGATCCGGGCTCCAGCAGATTCCTACCGGTGCGTGGAACAAGGGGAGGATCGTAGCGCTGTCCTGAACGATTTTCCAGAGTTCCGTGTAGTAGCCGACACGTTCGGTCACATCAGAGGTGGCAACGGCCATATCGATCAGCTCTTCGATCCGCGCTCCGTCGAACGGACTGTTGTCGGTCTTGTAGCGGATGACGGACATTCCTTCGGATTCGGAGTGAACCTGCTGACGAATGTTGTTGAAATCGTAGTTGCCGCTGTCGGCAAAGACGGCCATGTCGTAGTCGAAGCTGTGCATTCTGGGAGACGCGATGGCAATATCCAAAATCTCCACGCCGGCGGTCAATCCCACTTCCGCCAGATCCGCCTGGATGACCTGCGCGATCTTGGCGTTCTGTCCGGTCTGCGCCCCGTAGGACAGGATGGTACCCACATCTACGCCTTTTTCCAGATCCGCGTCGGTGAAGCCCGCCTCGTGCAGCAGAGCCTTTGCTTTTTCCGGATCGTATTCATAGAGCTCGAAGCCTCCGTACGAAGCCTTGGGGGAGGTTTCCACGTATTCCGACGGCATGTATTCCTGAGCCACAACGCCCATTCCGCCGACTACGGCCTGGTTGATGCTCTCTTTGTCGATGGCATAGCAGATGGCCTTGCGAACCTGCTCCTTGCCCAAAACATTGTTGTTGGCTTTGGATTCCCAGTTGATGGAGACGCAGCGGACATTGTTCCCCTTGGCCATGCCGCAGTTGTCGCCGGCCGCCTTCTCCAGAACGTCCCACTCCGCCGTCGGAGCATCGTGGATGTAATCGATTTCACCGTTCTCATAAGCGATAACCGCCGCGGAATCCTCGCTGATGACCACATACTCCACGTTCTTGATCTGGGGAGCTCCTCTCCAGTAGCCGTCGTAAGCCTTCAGTTTAATGTTGCTGGCCATGTCGAAGTCGGTGATCATGTACGGTCCG
The DNA here is from genome assembly GCA_959606705.1 of uncultured Bacillota bacterium. GTDB lineage: Bacteria > Bacillota > Clostridia > Peptostreptococcales > Anaerovoracaceae > CAUHLX01. The sequence continues at coordinate 4,737 of CAUHLX010000009.1, forward strand.
GTGCCCGCGGTATGCGGACCGGTCCCGAAGGCGTCTCCCGCTTCGGTGACTTCCTTCTCACTGGCGATCTTGATGGAGAAGAAGGTATGTGCGATGGGAGAGTACGGATACTTCAGGTCGAACCGTACCGTGCCGTCGTCCACCGCTTCCACTTTGTCGATCATGCTGGTCACATAATTGAATCGAGGGTTGCTCATGGCTCTGTCGTAGCTGAACACCACGTCGGAAGCTTTCAGCGGATCGCCGTTCTGGAAGGTGGCGTCCTGCAGAGTTACCGTGTAGTGGAGCTGATCATCGCTGATCTCCACGTCCTTGGCCAGCTGCTTTACATAGCCGCCCTCCGCCTCATTGATCCCGTAAAGACCTTCAAACACCTGGACCCAGGTGATCTGCATGTCTTCACTTTCCGTTGTCTTTTCCCAATCCGTGGACATCATCGCGTTCTTTTTGCGAACGGTCAGGGTCTGGTCCCCATCCTTGCCGTCTCCGGAATCCGATGATCCGCAGCCGCTGAATACCAGCGTAACCGCCAGGATCAGACATAACAGCAATGCAATCTTCCGTTTCATTTCATTCTCTCCTCTTCAAAACATCTACAACGTTAGCAAATCTGTCAAAAAAGCTTCAGAAGCTCTTCGTCCGTGAACTCCATGATCTCGAACAAGTATCCGCCCGGCCCTTTGAAAATCAGCGATTTCAGAGGCACCTCGGTGTCGATGGCAATCTCGGGGAGCCCATCCCCATAGACCGATTGAAGGATTCGTTCACGGACCTCCGCCACGTCCCGTACGGACAAGCTGATCATGACACCGTCCTTGCCGTGAATTTCAAAACGGATTCGCTTCTGATCACACGCGCCTACAAAGGCTTTCTCCGCGGTTCTCCAGATATAACACCAGCCGATGTCGTACACCCGTTCCAACCCCAGAACCCCTTCGAGAAAGTCCGCCGCCTCTCCAATGTCATCAAAATAGAGAAAGGTTACCTGCGCCGTCAAATAATCTTGCTTCATCGCGCGCCTCTAGTGGAACAAATCAATCAGTTCCGGGGAGGTAAACTGCTGAATTTCAAATTTGTACCCCGCCGGACCGGTGCAGAATACGGATTTAATGGGAATTTCCTGTCCCTCGTAGATGTCCTCCACATCCTTGACCCCCGATTTCACCAGGTGGTCGTGCACTTCTTCGATGTTGTCTACCGTCAAACTGACCAGAACTCCGCCTCTGCAATCGATATTCAGGGTGGTGTGCTTCTCGTCCACGGCCCCTACGAACGCTTTCTCCGCGGTTCTCCAAACGTAAGCCCAACCGGTGTCCATCACCCGTTCCAACCCCAGAATGCCTTCAAAGAACTCCGCCGCTTCCCCGATGTCTTTAAAGTACAGGAAAGTCACCTGCGATGACGGGTTTACTAAGCTCATGATACTCCTCCTTTTTCCTTAAACGACTATGAACCTCACACCTATTTACCATGATTATACATAATTCAGCTCTTTATTTCTGTAAAGCGGTTTACATATTCGCAAATAATTTGGAATTGTCTATCATTTCTCGGCGCGACCACCTTTTGACAAGGATTACCGTTGGGCAAATTCACCATTTTAGGACATCCCGCATATGCTGTCATGGTACGAAAAAATAAAGGAGTGATAGAAAATGGCCCAACTGCCTTACGCCGACCCCATCGTCGGCATCTTAACAGTGCCAAGTTCTTTAATCATATATAACGACGGATTTTACTCTCTCGACGGAGGAATCACCAGATCCGCCGACACCATCGGTCCGGAAACACAGATCATCGCGGCCGCCGGCGCCTCGATTTCCATTGCCCTGCAAAATACCCTTCCGGTCCGGGCAAAGTGGATCTCCGTGCCCGGCGGCTCCCTGGACCTGGCGGGCCCCGGAGCCCTTCACACCGACAACCAAGATGTGGCGCTCTACGCCAGAACCTGCGGAATCCGTGTGACGGGAAACATCACGATTCACAGCGGAGCCACCGTACGCGCCATAGGCCTGACGGATGGTCTGACCGCAATCAATTCCAGCAGTATTCTCACGGTTTCCGAAAACAGCAATTTGTACGGCGAATTCACCGGGTTCAATCCCGCCATAACCGGGGCCGGAAAGTACGGCGTTTACTGCGGCGGCAGCATCGTAGCCGCCTCCGGAGGCCAAATCGAAGGCGTGGGAGCGCTTCAGTCCTACGGGGCTTATGGCGTTTTCTGCGACGCCTCTCACCGAACGGACACCGCCATGAGCATCGCCAGCGGCTGCCAGGTGCGAGGAACCGCTTCGGTGGGCGTCTATTTAGGAGGCCCCACCATCGTCAACGGAATCCTGACGGGGACCGGCGGCTCTCTAAGAGTGGCCCACGGGATTCAGGGGGACCGAGCCGGCATCACCATCAATTCCGGAGCAGCAGTTACCGCCACCGCCGAAGCTGGCGCTTACGCGGGAATTATCATGGTATACGGCTATCAGGTGAACGGCGGCACGCTCACCGCGGACGGCGGTTCCTTCGCGGTCCGCGGCGCGGGCAGCGGCCTGGGAAATATGGTAGTCACCGGCGGCGGCAGCGTAGTGGGAACCAGCAGCGATGTGACCGACGGAAACGGCGTCTACGTCCTCAATGGCAATCTCACCGTGGAAAACGGTCTGGTCCGCGGAACCGGCGTGGTAAACGGCGTTTACGTGAACGGGGATCTCACCGCGGATCAGGGAGTGGTGGATGGTTACACCTACGCATATGGCCAGAATGCCGACGGCTATTTCGGCGCGGTAATCGCTCAAGGAACACTTTCCGCTTCCGACCGCTCACAGATCATCGAAAACTATTCCAGAATAGAATATTTCGATGAGGCGTATCGTCTCCCCTACTACGACGGCAAAAACATGACGGATTACCGCGACTACGCATGGTCCGTTTCCACCGGGACCGGCTCGGTTTCCGCTGACCCGGAAGGGCGGGGGCTTCACGCCACCTCCGACGGCAGGGGGACTCTCACGGCTGTTCGAGGCGACGCGGTGGCCGGAGAAGTGGTTGAGCTGGCTTCCGGCAGCAGCCACACGATCCACATTCCGGTGGAGCTCAGCACGTCCCCGGTCTACGATTTTTACGTCACTTACGATGGAAACGGGGCCACCTCCGGTACGGCGCCGGTGGATTTCAGAAATCCTTACGTGGAAAACGCAGAGGTCACCGTCCTCGACAACTCCGGAGGTCTGACGCTGCCCGGTTATCAGTTCTCGGGCTGGTCCGAAACTCCCGATGGCAGCGGCACGGTTTATCAACCAAACGATCTCTTCCGAATGCCGCCGAGAAACGTGACACTCTACGCTGTTTGGCGGGAGCTCCCTACGCCCGGTCACAATGTGATCTACGATGGAAACGGAGCGGCCGCCGGTCAGGTGCCCGTCGATCCCTATAATCCCTATGAATCAGACGCGGTGGTAACGGTCCTGGACAATACCGGCAATCTGGCCAATCCCGGGTACCGTTTCGCCGGCTGGTCGTTGTCTCCCGACGGAAGCGTCGTATACCGACCGGGAGACAGCTTCCGGATGCCCTCCGGAGATGTGACGCTCTATGCCGTTTGGCTGCCGGAGCTGCCCCCGCCCTTCCGGCCGGTGCCGCCCTGCTGCCTGCCCTGCCGTCCGATCTCCTGCTGCCGGCCTCCCCGAACCCCCTTAAGCTGCCGAGGCTGCTGAGAATCCGCCCCCGGAGGGCCGCACCACCCGCATCGGCAAGGACGGTCCTCCCATAGACCCGGCGGTCCTGAAAGCCCTCAATCGAAACACAGCCTTACCCCGAGACCAAATCAAAGACAATGGCTTCGGGGTCCGGCTGTGTCATGAAATCGTCAAGCTGCACAAAGGCCGGCTGACCTATGAACCGAAAGAAAAAAGAGGAAGGATGGATCCCATCACCTTTCCCTCGGGAATAATTTCGCGGTAAAAAGTGACAATTCCGCAATCTTGTAGACCATTTTCGTGAAATCGTGTAAAATAAGTAGAATTATACGATCGATCGGAGGTTCTAAACATGACGGATCTACAAACATTGACAGACAATATTCCGGGAGGCATGCATCAATGTCTCGCCGATCCATATTTTACAATTACCACTATGAGCAACAGCTTTTTAGCTCTTTTCGGATATTCGAGAGAAGAAATCGCCGGTCAGTTTCACAACCGGTTTATCGAAATGATCGATCCCGATGACCGCCCCATGGTCAAGAAGGCTCTGCGAGCGCAGCTTTCCACGGGAAACACTCTGGAACTGGAATATCGAGTACGAAGGAAGGACGGCACTCTTCTATGGGTGCTGGACAAAGGAAAGCTGGCCCGTCTGCCGGACGGAACCCCTACCCTGTACTGTGTCCTGCTGGATGTTACTCAACAGCGAAAGGAACGGGAAGAGCTGCGTCTCTCTTTGGAACGGCACCGGATCATTTCCGATCAGACGACGGACATCATCTTCGAGTGGAACATTCCGGCCGATACGCTTTCTTTTTCCACCAACTGGCGAAAAAAATTCGGTTACGATCCCATTCGGGAAAAGATCAGCAGTCAGATTCCTCTCTCCAAAAACATTCATTCCGAGGACATTGACGCCTTTATCAAAATTATGAAAGACACCGCTTCCGGGGTCCCTTATTCCGAAGCGGAATTCCGCATCCGAGATACCTTTGGCGCCTTTACCTGGTGCCGGATTCGCGCTACCACTCAATACGACGAAAATCACCAGCCCGTCAAAGCGGTCGGTGTCATCCTGGATATCGACCAGGATAAAAAACAGCGGCAGCTGTTAATGGAACAGGCTCTGCACGATTCCCTCACCGGCCTGCTGAACAAAGCCGCGGTCAAACAGCAGGTGGAGACGGCGCTGAACCGTTCCGACATGAAATCCGGGATTCTGTTTCTGCTGGATCTGGATGATTTCAAGAATGTAAACGACCGGTACGGTCATCTGTGCGGCGACACTCTGCTGGCTGACGCGGCCGGTGAGTTGAAACGGCTGTTTCGCTCCACCGATATCGTGGGACGAATCGGCGGCGATGAATTTTTGATTTTCCTTCCCGACGCCACGGACGCGGCCGCGGCGAAAAAAGCCCGGGAAATCATGTCCGCCCTGTCCTCCGTCACCATCGACGGAGGGCGTTCCCGGCTCTCCTGCAGCATCGGCTCCGCCTCCTTTCCCAGAGATTCTCGGGACTTTTACAGTCTCTACCACTGTGCGGACCTGGCGCTCTATCATGTGAAATATCACGGAAAAGGCCGGCATGCCGCTTTCCTGCCTCACATGCGGGACAACGACGCTCCCGGCGGGAGCATTCGTTCCTTTATCGGCTCCACCATCGACTCGGATGCGGAATCGGTCAAGGAAAAGCTGGGACAGTATTGTTTCAAGATGCTGTACCATTCGGTGGACATCCGTACCGCGGTGCCTCAACTGCTGGAGATCGTCGGGCGGGCCTACGATGTGAGCCGGGTTTACATTTTCGAAAGCTCGGCGGACGGACTGCGGTGCAGCAATACCTTCGAATGGTGCAATAACGGAATCACCCCTCAGCTTCACCAGCTTCAAGGCTTATCCTATGAAGAACTGGGGAGCTGTCCGGATCACTTCAACGAAGCGGGCATCTTTTACTGCAGCGACATTCGGCAGCTCCATCCCAGCCTCTATAAAGTCCTGGCTCCTCAAGGAATCCGTTCCCTGCTGCAGTGCGCTATCATGGATGACGGCGAGTTTAAAGGCTATGTAGGCTTTGACGATTGCGCGGAAAACAGGTATTGGACCAAGGATCAGGCTGATTCCCTCTCACTGATCGCCAATGTGCTTTCCACTTTTCTTTTAAAACTCCGCCTCAAAGAACGTCTGCAGGCGCTGACTGCCTCCCTGCCAGATGGAGAATGAACTGCTGTGCCGTTCTCCCGGAGAAATTGGCGTGCCGCACCGCCCACTTGTTCGCTTCAAATTCCAGCTCTTCGGCATTCAAATCGATGCCGGGCTCTCTGGCGGCCAGCTGCTTCACGATATTCAAGTATTCTTTCTTGGACGGAACCGAGAAGTTGATGGTCACGCCGAAACGGGCCGCCAGAGACAGCTTCTCCTGCATGGTATCCGAACGATGCAGCTCGTCCTGAGACATGTCCGAGCGATCGCTCCAGGTTTCCCGGATCAGGTGACGGCGGTTGGAGGTGGCGTAAATCAACACGTTTTCCGGTTTGATTTCCAATCCTCCCTCGATCACCGCTTTCAAATATTTGTACTCTATTTCAAACTCTTCAAAGGACAGATCGTCCATGTAAATGATGAAGCGATAGTTCCGATTCTTGATCCGGGCGATCACCGCCGACAGATCCTTAAACTGGTGCTTGTAAATTTCGATCATCCGCAGGCCCCGAGGATAATACTCGTTAAGAATCCCCTTGATGCTGGTGGATTTTCCGGTTCCCGCGTCTCCGCAGAGCAGGCAGTTGTTCGCCTTTCTTCCCGAGACGAACGCTTCGGTGTTTTGAATCAGCATCTCCTTTTGAATCTCATAGCCCACCAAATCGGAAAGCCGCACGTCCTCCGTGTTGCGAATTGGTTCTAGAATCAGCTCCGAATCCTCCTCGTGAACCACCCGAAAGGCCTTGTTCAATCCAAAGGTCCCCACGCCGTAATCCCGATAAAAATCAGAAACCACCCGAAACACCCGGTCCTCGTCCGAAGCCTCATCGATCTGCCGGGCCAGCAGCTTCACCTTGTCGCTGACACTCTTGTTGTAGCGCTGTTCCTTCTTGGGAATGGCGTGGTAATTGCAAATCACGGTAAAGCAGTCGATATCCAGTCCTTTTTCCAGAGGCCCGAAATCGTAATGAAACAGGCTTTTAAATATCTTGAAGTCGGACTTCGCAAAGATGTTTGCGGATCCTTCGGTTGCCCCTACCTTCTCGCAGGTAATGGAAAACGGATTTTCATTGGTGGCCAGCAGGTAGGCCAGATAGCACTGCCAAAGGTTTCGGTCAAAGCCGTACCGGGTGGAGAGATCCAGCAGCCGGTTGATCTGCTGGTAAATGCGGCTGATCAGCGCCGCTTTATTATAATCGCCGGTGTCAAACTGTTCACAGCAGGCCGCCAGCTCATGGAGAATACTGCCCTCACCCAAATTGCGATAGGTCACCAGCTTGGAAATTTCACGATACATCGGTAACGCCCCCTTATCTTTTTATCAACGTCTTCCTATTTTATATATTACCACGCTTCTCCTCCGCCGCCAACCACGACAGTTTTCATTGTACGGCAAACCGGCCTGTGATATAATAATTGCAATCATTTTTTGACGGATCTGAATTGGAAATGGAAAAGAGGGATCATATGGATCAGAACGATTACGGAATCGAAACCAAATGTCTTCACTCCGGCTACGCCCCGAAAAAAGGCCAGCCCAGGGTGTTACCGATTTATCAGAGCACTACGTTTAAGTACGACACCTCGGACGAGATGGGGAGACTGTTCGATCTGGAAGAAGACGGCTATTTCTATACCCGCCTGCAAAATCCCACCAACGATGCGGTGGCGGCCAAAATCAACGATTTGGAAGGCGGCGCGGCCGCGATTCTCACCTCCTCCGGGCAATCGGCCAACTTCTACGCGGCAGTCAACATCTGTGAAGCCGGAGACCATATCGTAGCCTCCGCCGCCATTTACGGCGGGACCTTCAACCTGTACGGCGTCACGCTGAAAAAACTGGGGATCGACTGTACCTTCGTAGACCCCGACGCGTCCTACGAGGAGCTGGAACAAGCCTTTCGCCCCAACACCAAGCTGGTGTTCGGCGAGACCATCGCCAATCCTTCGCTGGTAATCCTGGACATCGAAAAATTTGCCAAGCTGGCTCATTCCCACGGTGTGCCTCTGATCGTGGACAATACCTTTGCCACCCCCGTCAACTGCCGCCCCTTCGAATGGGGCGCGGATATCGTCACCCATTCCACCACTAAGTACATGGACGGGCACGCGGTTCAGGTGGGCGGCTGTGTGGTGGACAGCGGCAACTTTGACTGGGAAAAGCAGGCGGACAAATTCCCCGGCCTGACCACTCCCGACGAGTCCTACCACGGAGTTGTCTACACCGAGAAATTCGGCAGAGAAGCATATATCCGAAAGATGACCCTGCAGTTGATGCGCGATCTGGGCTCGATTCCCTCTCCCCAAAACTGCTTTCTGCTGAATCTGGGCCTGGAGACTCTCCCTCTGCGCATGAGGCAGCACTGTGAGAACGCTGGGAAGGTCGCGGAATTCCTGTCGTCTCACGAAAAGATCGCTTCGATTAACTACGCCGGACTTCCGGGGGATCAATACCACCGTCTGGCTGAGAAGTATCTGCCCAACGGCACCTGCGGCGTCATCTCCTTCGAAGTAAAGGGCGGCCGGGACGGCGCGATCAAATTCCTCGACCACTTGAAGCTGGCCTCCATCGTCACCCATGTGGCCGATATCCGCAGCTGCATGCTGCATCCCGCCAGTCATACCCACCGTCAGCTGTCGGACCAGCAGCTCAAGGACGCGGGGATTTCCACCGGTTTGATCCGCTTCTCCGTGGGTCTGGAAAACGCGGAGGATATCATTGCCGACCTGGACCAAGCCCTGACGGTGATCTAAGACGGACCTTGAAGAGTTAGAAGGAACAGCGATCATCCGAAACGGTGACCGACAGCCAAAGAAAAGGCCGATTCCCCTGCGGAAATTCCGCGGGAATCGGCTTTTTTTATCTGTGTATTCTTACACCACATTGATGGGCTTCCCTTCCGCGAAGGCCCGGATGTTCTCTGTCAGCAGCGCAATCAGGCGCTGTCGGGTCTCCAGCCCCTTCCAGCCCATGTGAGGTGTGAGGATGACGTTTTCCATTTCATACAGAGGATTATCCTCGGCCAGCGGCTCTGTTTCCTGAACGTCCAGTCCGGCTCCCGCGATCCGGCCGTCCTTCAGCGCCTCGATCAGCGCGGCCTCATCCACCAAAGCCCCGCGTGAGGTGTTGATCAGAAACGCCGTGGGCTTCATCAGTGCCAGTGTCTCTCGGTTGATCAAATGCCGGGTCTCCTCCGTCAGCGGACAATGAAGCGATACGAAATCGCTTTCCCGAAGCAGGGTCGAAAGCGAAACGAACCGCACCCCTTCCTCGTCCTTCTTAGGCGTTCTGGTATGAGCCAGGATCTCCAGATCCAGCGCCCGGGCGGCGCGGATCACCTCTCTTCCGATGTTGCCCACGCCCACCACTCCCAGGGTTTTCCCATTGACCTCCAGGTGATCCACTTGCAGATGATCGGTGAAATTGCTGCGGTCCCCTCGTTCCAGCATCCGCATCTGACGACCCATGGAAGAGCTGAGGTTCAACAGGAGCATGACCGCGGTGTGGGCCACCCGCCGGCTGCTGTAGGCCGGAATATTGCAGACCGTGATTCCTTTGGCCTTGGCCGCCTGCAAATCGATGTTGTTATAGCCGGTCCCGGCCTCGCAGATCAGGCGCACCGAGGAAGGAAACCGGGAAATCAGCTCGCTGTCCACCGGCAGCTCTTTGGTAACCACCACGTCAAAGCCCTCGATCCGCTTCAGGAATTCCTCCCGGGAGGTCTCCTCATACACCGTCACCTGCGACGCCAGGCCGGCAAGCTCCAGCTTCCCGTCATAATTCATGCGCGCGGCGTTGAGCACCACGGTCTTGTCGTTCATAGCCATCCTCCTTTTGATCAAAACAAATGATGGGGAATTTTAAAATCCTTCATTTTGCGCAGCTCCGGAGCCACGTCGAAGGCCATCTCATAGGAATAGCGCACCAGGTCCACATAAGAAAAGACGCCGTTATGCATGCTCCAGAACAGCGCGGAGGACATGGCGATCTGAAAGAACAGCAGTACCAGATAAGCCGAATCCGCCTGATTCCGAAACTGCCCGCAGGCTTGTCCCCGTTCGAGGATCTGTTTTCCCAGAGCCAGCCCCTCTTTTTTTTCCTCGGATATTTTAAAGGTGCCCACATCAGCCGACAGATTCTTGATCAGAATCTGCCCAACGATAGCGGGGCCGGAATTTTCCACATAATCGATCATGTGGCGATTGAGCAGCCAAAACTGCTCTACGTAGGAATCCGCCGCCAGAATGGTGGACAGATCTCGTGTCTTGAATTGATAGGGAATATCATAATACTGGTCTAACAGGTCATCCTTTGACTTAAAATAATAATAGAAGGTATGTTTATTGACGCCGCTTTTCTCACAGATCTCATTTAAAGTAACCTCTTCAAATGACCGCTCCTGAAAAAGCGCCAGCGCGGTTTCACGAATTCGTTTCTTGGTCGAATTGTCACCAGCCATCGTTCTCTCTCCTTCGCCTGCGGGCCTTTCTTTTTCGATTGCTTCCTTTCTCCATCTTATCAGCAAGGGAATCAAAGCGCAAGAGAAATAAACCTGGTTATATATTTTTATATATTAGTTTACAACTTTATGATACCATGGTATTATAAATACCGCACTTGATTAAGTAAGGAAAGAAGGGAAGCAAATTGTCGGTACTTCTTCGATATATCAGGCCATTTTTCATTTCGGTCCTGGGCGCGGTCGTTCTCCTGTTCGGTCAGGCGTTCTGCGACCTATCCCTGCCGGACTACATGTCCGATATTGTCAACCAAGGAATTACCACCGGAGACACCGGCTACATAGTAAAGACCGGATTGCAGATGCTGGGAATTTCCCTGCTCAGCGCGGTGTTCAGCGTCACCGTGGGCCTGCTGGCCGCCCGGGTCGCCGCCGGCGTGAGCCGCAGTCTGCGCCAGGATGTGTTTGAGACCGTGGAGCGCTTCTCCAACGCGGAGTTCGATCGGTTCTCCACCGCCTCGCTGATCACCAGAACCACCAACGATATCACTCAGATCCAAACTCTGATCGTGATGATGATCCGCATGGTGTTCTACGCCCCCATCATGGGAATCGGCGGGACCGTACACGCGCTGGCCAACAGCAAATCCATGTCCTGGATCATCGGTCTGGCGGTGCTGATCCTGGTGGGCATCGTCCTGGTGCTGTTCACCATGGTCATGCCCCGTTTCAAGCTGGTCCAGAAGATGGTGGACCGTCTCAATCTGGTCGTTCGGGAAAACCTGGACGGCATGCTGGTCATTCGAGCTTTCAACACTCAGCGGTTTGAGGAAAACCGCTTCGACCGGGTCAACCAAGAGCTCACCGACACCAATCTGTTCGTCAATCGCTGCATGTCGGCCATGATGCCGGCCATGATGCTGCTGATGAACCTGGTCACCGTGCTGGTGGTCTGGGTCGGCGCCAATCAGGTCTCCCAGTTTCGCATGGACGTGGGCGAGATGATGGCCTACATGCAGTATGTCATGCAAATTATCATGGCCTTTCTGATGATGTCCATGATGTTCATTCTGATTCCCCGGGCAATGGTCTCCGTAGAGCGGATCGCCGAGGTGCTGAATACCTCGTCTTCCATTGAAGACAGCGACGCTCCCGTCGAGATTCCGCAGCCATGTCAAGGATTGGTGGAATTCCATGGGGTCAGCTTCCGTTATCCGGGCGCGGACGACGACGTTCTGCACGATATTACCTTTACCGCAAGACCGGGACAGACCACGGCCTTCATCGGTTCCACCGGCAGCGGCAAGAGCACCCTGGTCAGCCTCCTTCCCCGTTTCTACGATGTGACGGACGGTGAGATCCTCATCGACGGAGTGGACCTTCGAGATTGGCCTCTTCATTCCCTGCGAAAAAATCTGGGTTACGTTCCTCAAAAGGGCGTCTTATTTTCCGGCACCATTCAAAGCAACCTGGCTTACGGCGATCCCGGGGCGGATCAGGAGGAGCTCGCCAAGGCCGCTCAAATCGCCCAAGCGATGGAATTCATCGATTCCGGTCAAGCCGGCTTCGATACCCCCATCGCCCAAGGCGGCGGCAATGTGTCCGGCGGACAGAAACAGCGGCTTTCCATTGCCAGAGCGCTGGTGAAAAAGCCGAAAATCTATCTCTTTGACGACAGCTTTTCCGCGCTGGATTTCAAAACCGACGCGGCTCTGCGAGCGGCCTTAAAGGATCAGACCGGCGACAGCACCGTTCTTCTGGTGGCCCAGCGGATCAGCACCATCATGAACGCCGAGCAGATCGTGGTGCTGGACCATGGCCGAATTCACGGGATCGGCAGTCATCGGGAGCTGATGGACCACTGTCAAATTTATCGGGAAATCGCCTTATCCCAGTTGAGTGAGGAGGAACTGAAATGAGCGAGGAGAAAACTCCTTCCAAAATGCCCGCACCCGGCGGCATGGGCCGCCGGAGAATGCGAGGAGCCCCGGAAAAGGCCAAAGACTTTAAAGGAACCATGCTGCACCTTTTAAAATATCTCATGATTTATAAAACCCGGATATCCGTGGTGGTCCTGTTTGCGGCCTGCTCGTCGGTGTTTTCCATCGTCGGCCCTAAAATCCTGGGAAAAGCCACCACCAAGCTATTTGAGGGTGTGATGGCCTGGATGGCCGGCATGGGCCTCTACACGGACTTCCGTTACATTGGCCGTTTGATCCTGCTGCTGGTCTGCCTCTACCTGGTGTCCGCTCTCTTCTCTTATTTGCAGAGCTTTATCATGTCTAAGGTCAGCATGCGGATCACCTATCGGTTCCGCAAGGATATCTCGGAAAAAATCAATCGTCTGCCCCTCCGGTATTTCGATACCCGGACTCACGGCGAGGTGCTTTCTCGGATTACCAACGACGTAGATACGGTAAATCAGACCTTGAATCAAAGTCTGACCCAGATCATCACCTCCGCCGCCACTCTGGCGGGCGTCCTGGTGATGATGCTTTCCATCAGCGTCCGGATGACCTTGGTGGGCGTGCTGATCGTACCTCTGTCCATGGGTCTGATCATGGGAGTGGTGAAAACTTCTCAGAAATTTTTCAAAGCGCAGCAGAAGAGTCTGGGGCAGCTCAACGGACACATCGAGGAGACCTACGCCGGTCACAACGTGGTGCAGGCGTTCAACGGGGAAGACGCCGCCATCGAAACCTTTCGCCAAGTCAATGACGAGCTTTACAATTCCGCCTGGAAGTCGCAGTTTCTTTCCGGAATGATGATGCCCATCATGTCCTTCGTCGGCAATCTGGGGTACGTGTTCGTCTGTCTTCTGGGAGGCTATCTGGCTGTCAAGCGGGTGATCGATATCGGTGATATTCAAGCCTTTATACAATACATGAAGACCTTTAATCAACCCATCGCGCAGCTGGCCAACATCTCCAATACATTGCAGTCCACCGCCGCCGCCGCGGAACGGGTCTTTGAATTTCTGGACGAAGAGGAGGAGGTTCCCGAAAGCAGCCGGCCGATTCGTCCGGATTCCATCCGCGGCGCCGTCGCCTTTCGTCACGTGCACTTCGGCTACAATCCCCCTCAGACCATCATCAACGATTTTTCCGCGGAGATCGATCCGGGTCAGATGGTGGCCATCGTGGGGCCCACCGGGGCGGGCAAAACCACCATCGTCAAACTGCTGATGCGCTTTTACGAATTGAACTCCGGCAGCATTCACATCGACGGGCACGACATTACAAGCTTTACCAGAGAGGATCTGCGTTCCTGTTTCGGCATGGTGCTCCAGGAAACCTGGCTGTACAGCGCCAGCATCATGGAAAACATCCGTTACGGCAGCTTTGAAAAGACCGATGAGGAAGTGATGGCGGCGGCCAAGGCGGCTCACTGCGACGAATTCATTCACACGCTGCCCGGCGGCTACCAAATGGTGATCAACGAGGAGGCCAGCAACCTGTCGCAAGGGCAGAAACAGCTGCTGACCATCGCGCGAACCATTCTGGCGGACCCCAGAATTCTGATCCTGGACGAAGCCACCAGCTCCATCGATACCCGTACGGAGGTCCTCATTCAAGCCGCTATGAACCGGCTGATGCAAAACCGTACCAGCTTCGTCATCGCCCATCGTTTATCCACGATACGAGACGCGGACCTGATTCTGGTCATGAAGGACGGAGACATTATCGAGCAGGGAAATCACGAGGAGCTGCTGACGAAGAACGGCTTCTACGCGGAGCTGTATCAGAGCCAGTTCGCGGAGGCCTCGATCTGAAAAAGAAAGACTTATGAAATTTCGAATTTCATCGGATAAGGAAAGGAGTATGGAAGGAAATGACGGAAGAAAGCAAAGCAAAAGGGAAAGGAAAAGGAAAACTAAAAGGGATTCTCTATCTGGCGGTTCTGATCATCGTAGTCCTAGGCTGTGCCGCAGGCGGCTATCTCTATACGGAAAACACCCGTTACTTTACCACGGACAACGCCAAGGTCACGGCCAAAATGTACTCGGTGCTGCCGGTCACCTCGGGAAAGCTGCTTTCCTGGGATGTGGAAAACGGGGATCTGGTGGAGCAGGATCAGATTTTGGGACGTCAGGAGGTTCTCCCTTATATTACCGCTCCCATCAGCGGCACCGTGGTGAAAAACGACGGGGCGGTCAATCAGGTCGCCGCCGCCGGCACTCCCCTGGCGGTCATCGCCGACACTGCCAACATGTACATCGGCGTGAACATCGAGGAAACGGACATCGCCAAAATCCGGCCGGGGCAGGC
>CAUHLX010000010.1 GCA_959606705.1 uncultured Bacillota bacterium
GAGCTGCTGGCGGATAAGAGCGCAATTTGCCGCTACGGAAATTTTACCGTGCCCATGGACGAAGCGCTGGCTCAGTGCTCCGTGGATTTCAGCGGACGGGCTTATCTGGTGTTCAACGGGGAATTTTCCACTCCCATGATCGGAGCTTACGCCGCGGATATGACCGAGGAGTTCTTTCGGGCACTGGCTATGAACGGCGGGATTACCTTGCATCTGAATTTGCTCTACGGCAGGAATGATCACCATAAGACGGAGGCGCTGTACAAAGCGGCGGCTCACGCCTTTGCGGAGGGGGTTCGGCCGAGGAAGGGCGGTTCGGTGCTGTCTACGAAAGGAGTGTTGGCATGATCGCAGTGATCGATTATGGCGCGGGGAATTTATTTTCCGTGAAGAACGCGTTGAAATATTTAAAGATAGACTGCGAGCTGACCAGCGATGCCGCGGCACTGGCGGCGGCGGACGGCTTGATTCTGCCGGGGGTGGGCGCATTTCCGGATGCCATGAGGATGCTGCGGGAGTCCGGCTTGATCCCGGTGATCCGAGAACAGGCTCTGACGGCGAAGAAGCCGCTGTTGGGAATCTGCTTAGGGATGCAGGTTCTGTTCGAAAAAGGGTTTGAATTTGAAGAAACGGAAGGCTTGGGCTTGATTCCGGGCACCGTGGAGCCGCTGACCTCCTTTTGGACGAAAAACTGTGCCGTGGACAGCTTCAAGGTTCCGCATATGGGTTGGAATGAACTGACGGTCTCCCAGCCCTGCCCGCTGACCGAGGGGCTTGTGGAAGGAGACTGCGTGTACTTCGTTCACTCCTTCGCGGTCCGGACCGAGGAACGCTATCTCAACGCCTGGTGCGACTATGGAGGCAGGATTACGGCGATGGTGAGTCGGGAAAATGTGTACGGGACCCAGTTTCATCCGGAAAAAAGCGGGGAGACGGGACTTTCTATTCTGCGGAGCTTCGGAAGGCTGGTGACGAAATGATCATACTGCCCGCAATCGATATCAAGGACGGCAGCTGTGTTCGGCTGTATCGAGGGGATTTTTCCACCACGGAAAAGGTGGCGGACGATTATATGGAAACGGCCCGGCGGTTTAAAGCGGCGGGGGCGGAGTGGATCCACATGGTGGATCTGGACGGAGCCAAGGACGGAGCGCCTCAAAACAGGGCGATTTTTTTGGAAGTGGCGGCCGGCAGCGGCCTCAAGGTCGAGCTGGGGGGAGGCATTCGGAACATGAAGACCGTAGAAGACTATCTGGCTGCCGGAATTTCCAGAGTAATCCTGGGGTCGGCGGCGCTGTCCGATCCGGGATTCGTTCGGGAAGCGGCGCTGCGGTATGGCGAGCGCATCGCGGTGGGGATCGACGCGTCTCACGAGATGGTGGCCGCGGAGGGCTGGCTGACGGTGAGCAAGGTCCACTATCTCGAACTGGCCAAACGGATGGAGGACGCCGGAGTGGCCACGATCATCTACACGGATATTTCCAGAGACGGTACGCTTTCGGGTCCCAACCTGGAGCAGCTTCAGGCGCTGAACGAGGCGGTTTCCTGCGGAGTGATCGCCAGCGGGGGGATCAAGGAAATCGGAGACATTCGTGCCACGGCGGCGCTGGGACTGTATGGAACCATCTGTGGGAAATCCATATACCGGGGAACGCTGGATCTGGCGGAGGCGGTGAACGTGGCCGGGGAGGTGGAACCATGCTAGCCAAACGGATTATCCCCTGTCTTGACGTACGGGATGGCAAGGTGGTAAAGGGTGTGAATTTCGTAGGAATCAAGGAAGTGGGCGATCCGGTGGAGTGCGCCATCGAATACGACCGGCAGGGTGCTGACGAGATTACTTTTTTGGATATAACGGCCACGCACGAGGGCCGGAGCACGATGATCGACGTGGTGCGCAAGACGGCGGAGAATGTTTTTGTTCCGCTTACGGTGGGCGGAGGCATTCGCACGGTGGATGACTTTCGGGAAATTCTGCGGGCCGGTGCCGACAAGATTTCGGTCAACTCGGCGGCTGTGAAACGGCCGGAGCTGATTCGGGAGGCGGCGGATATCTTCGGCAGCCAGTGTGTGGTGGCGGCCATCGACGCAAGACGCCGGGAGGACGGCGGCTTTACCGTGGTAATCAACGGCGGCCGGATCGATACGGGACTGGACGCCCTGGAATGGGCGGCAAAGGCGGAAGCCTTGGGCGCCGGAGAGATTCTTCTCACTTCTATGGACGCGGACGGGACGAAAGCGGGCTTCGACATCGAGCTCACTCGTGCGGTGACCCGGACTGTCAATATTCCGGTGATTGCCTCCGGCGGCTGCGGCAGTCTGCCTCACTTTGCCGAGGTCTTTGAAGAGGCCGGCGCAGACGCGGCGCTGGCGGCGTCTCTGTTCCATTATAAAGAATTGACCGTTCCGCAGGTCAAACGCTTTCTGCGGGGTCGGGGAATTCCGGTGCGGCTATCCAAGAGTGAGGCCACGCGGGTGGAAAGAGTGCCGGTGTTCGACGGGAATCGGCTGTTTGCCAAAGGTCCTCTGGTGCCGGCCATCGTTCAGGAGGCGGGTACCGGCGAAGTGCTGATGTTAGCCTATATGAATCGGGAGAGCTTTCAAAAGACGGTGGAGACGGGCTACACCTGGTTCTGGAGCCGTTCTCGGCAGGAGCTTTGGAACAAGGGAGCCACGTCGGGACATCTGCAGAGGATCAGAAGCATTCGAACGGACTGTGATGACGACACTCTGCTCATTGAAGTGGAACAGAGCGGGGCGGCGTGCCACACGGGAAATCACAGCTGTTTTTATCAGGAAATTTGGAGGAACGAGGAATGAACGGGAACACGAATCTGATGGATACCATGGCGGCCTTGTATGGCGTGGTGGAGGGTCGTAAGGCTCAGCCGGAGGAAGGGTCCTACACCTGTTATCTGTTTGAACAGGGGCTGGATAAGATCTTAAAGAAATGCGGGGAAGAGTGCAGCGAGACGATTATCGCCGCCAAGAACGGAGCGAATGAGGAGACGGCGGGGGAAATCTGCGACCTGCTGTATCACCTGACGGTGCTCATGGTGGAGCAGGGAATCCCCCTTTCACAGGTGGATGAGATTCTGCGGAAGCGAGCGCAGAAGATCGGCAACCTGAAACAGTTCCATGTGACGGATCGGGAGAGCTAGGCTCAGGCCACATAAATCCCAACCGCAATCACGTGAAGCAGGCTGCCCAGCAGTACGAACAAATGAAAAATCTCATGAAAGCCAAAGCCCAGAATCGGGGTGTTTGGCTTTTTTAATGCGTAAATTACCGCCCCGGCCGTGTAGCTGACACCTCCGGCCGCGATCAGAAGGATTGCGGGCAGGGGAATGAGATGGAACACCGCCGGTTCCGCCAGGATCATCCAGCCCATGATCACGTATAGGGCGGTTTGCAGCCAGCGAGGAGCGGAAAACCACAGGAGCTTTACCAGAATGCCCGCGGCGGCGAAGAACCACATAAACATGGTGAAGGACACGTTTTTAGGAGCCGGCAGATAGTTGAGAAGGATGGGGGTGTAGGTGCCGGCGATGAGGATGAAGATCATAGCGTGATCCAGCTTTCGCAGGATGATCCGCCGTTCCGGAGGAAGGTTGGAGTAGTGATAGACCGAGCTGGCCGTGTAAAGCGCGATGAGCGAGAGGCCAAACAGCAGGCAGGACACCCAGGTTATCCTATCCGCTTGGGGATTGAGAACGGCTTTCCACGTGAGCAGAATGGTGATTACGGTCGCGGCCGCCGCTCCGAATAAGTGGGTGCCGCAGCTGATGGGATCGCGAGGGTGAAAGCCGGGAGCTTTGATTTGAATTGCCGGTTTTGTTGGTGTTGTCATATAGAATCCTCTCTATGCAAAAGAAGTAGTATCGATTACCACATTACATAAAGAATAATACTATGAAGCGAGTCAAAAAGCAAGAGAACGGCGGGAAAAAGGCGATGCGTCATCAAGGAAGCGGCGGCACCTGCGCGTCATCGATGAGCTGCTCGGCCATGCGCTTCATGTAGTTGGACATGGCGGTGAGATTGAGCACGGACAGAAGACGGGCTTCCCGGTCGGACAGACCTTCCAGCTGCGGACCCTCCGTGGCGCTTCGGGCAAACTCCCGGGCAAAACGGCGTATCTCCTGTTTTTCGTCCAGGAATTTCTGATAGACCTGAGCCAGCTCCACGAAATCCACCGACATCGTCTTTCCGGCGCCGCGTTCGGCTGCGTTCTTTTTCCCGGAAGTCTCTCCGCTTTTTTTAGAGGAAGACCCTGCCGCCTGATCGGTGAGAACCTGTTTGATATCTTGTATGGAAAGAACCTGTTTCATCTGATAGATCAGCAGAATTTGCAGGATATGTTCTCTGGAATATTTTTTCCCGGCCAAAGGCTGGATTAATTTTTCCTTGCTGTAATTATGGATCATGGTCTTGGTGAGCAGCTTGTCCTCCGGGTCGCGCTTATTTCGGGCCATATGATCTTCGAAAATGGTAATAATCTGATCCATGTACAGCTCGATTCGCGGGATTTCATCCGGAGAAATTTCACCGTCCGCCAGAATCCGTTCCAATGAATCTTTTAAGCAAAGCTCCGTGTTTGATTGTGCGCCGTTTTGCAGTGCGGCAGCTGTTTCTTCCGTCATTCCGGTGCGTCTCCCTTTCCGCCCGTCCACCGGGCATTGTTTTAAACTCTCAGTATAGTTTAACCGAAATGGAGTGGGAAAGCAACTCATGAGGATAACAAAACGCCATATGACGGTATCGATCGAACTGTCATATGGCATCGAAAACTACTTTTACCGCTGCGCGGTCACTTCAAATTCCTGGATCCCCATAGCACCGGGAGCAATTTCATACTTGTTGAAAACGATCACCGGATTGCCGGCCGTGTTGACATAGAAGGTTTGATCCGGTGAAATCTCCGTAAATCCGGGGATGCCGTCGCTGCCGTCGAAGAACATGGCGTCGGGGTCCTTGCTGCGCTCCGCGATCTGCTGGCGAATCTGTTCGCTGGCTGCTGTGACGTAATTCTCTCCCAGAAGGTCCTTCAGGGTGAGCTCCCGATTGTTTTTTAAATCGATGTTGTAGTAAAATTGGTTCTCGTAATAGCTGGCGGTGGTGGAGGTCTGGAAGATCACGAAGGACAGTTTGTCTTCCGAGATGCTTTTGACTCGATAATCCACCGTGATATCCACGGGAGTATAGTCCTTTTCCTCACCGCCGGTATCCAGCCAGGCCTGTTTGTTCTCCGCCGCCTCCTTGCGGGTCCGTTCCACCACATCGGTCATTTTCGCCTTAATTTCGGTGTTGATCTTTTCTTCAAACGCTTTGTCGGCGATTCCTTCCACCGCGGGAAGTTTCATATCGATATTGGCCACATTGTCATCCTTCTTGACCTCTTCGGCGGTGAAAACCCGGGCGAAAGCCCCCAGAAACGGAATGTCCTTCACCGTGTCCGCAAAGGCTTCGCTGGTGTGCACTCCGATCCCGAAGCCTCCGGTCAAGATGACCAAGGCTGCCGCGGCTGCTGCGGCTCCTTTCCAGCGGCGATGGCTTCGCCTCGATTTCTCCTGCGCTGTTTTTTCCATAGTATTCCCTTTTAACATGATTAATCTCTCCTGTCCCAATTCGTCATTTTGAACCTGCGAATCGGCCAGCGCCTGTTCGACGCGAGCGGAGAGTTCCACGGGAATCTCCGGACTTTCATAGATTTTTTTCAGATCCTCCAGCTTCTGATCCATTTAGACCACTTCTCCTTCCAATTGCAGTTTCAATTGATTCAGCGCGCGGTACAGCTTGGTTTTGACGGTGCTGACATTTTCCCCCAGCGCCTCGGCTATTTCATTGAGCTTCATATCTTCGAAATAGCGGAGGGTGACAATGGTCCTTGCGGCAGGGGAAAGACGTTCCATTGCCTGATAAAGATCCAAAAGCTCAGCCGGTTCGGTATACTCCGGGGCCACTCCTTCCGGAAGCGTGGTCGGGTCGGTGGGAATTGCGCGCTTGCTCTTGCGAAGCTCCGTAAGACACACGTTGATGAGAATCCGATAAAACCAGGTTTTCAGATAGACCGTATCCTGCAGCTTCTCCAAAGAAGAAAGGGCGTTCATCACCGCGGTTTGGACCATGTCCAGCGCCGTATCGCGATCTTTCACATAACTGTAAGCAAAAAGGTAGAATCGATTCTGATCGCGCCGGATGAAATCCACCAGCGCCTGTTTCCGCTCATTTGCATTTTCTGTCGACATTAATTCGCGTCCCTCCTTGTTACATGTGTTTAGACATCCCAGCGGCCCGAAAAGTTTACACGATTCCTAAAAAATTTATGAGACATTGCCAGAAAGGGCTGGCCGAAGGGAACGGAGCAGGGCCGCCGCCACCAGGATTTTCAGGAGGTCTCCCGGGAGAAAGGGAAATACACAGGCCATCAGGGAGGCCGGGAGACTGGTATGGGTCAAATGCATGAACCACAGGGTGCCCAGAGCGTAACAGCCAGCCATCCCCGCGGCCATCAGGAGAAGGTCACGGAAAAAGACGGTTCTGCGGGAGGCGAAAAGACCGCTGACCAAAGCGGCTAAGATATAGCCTAAGATGTAGCCGCCCGTCGGACCGGCCACGATGGCGGGACCGCCGGAAAAACCGGTAAACACGGGCAAGCCGCAGAAGCCCATGAAAACATAGACGGTCATACTGAGCGCGCCGTATCCGTATCCCAGCAGGCCGCCGGCGAGCAAGACCGAAAGCGATGCCAGATTGAGGGGAACCGGAGTGAAGGGCAGGGGCAGGGCGACTTGGGAAAGCACAGCGGTCAAAGCCGCGAACAGAGCGCATAAAATGAGAGATAAGGTGCGCTGGTGTCCTTTGGAAAAGGTCGTGTTTGTCGGTGTCATGGGAGCCTCCGAATGCTGATCTCACCGGTGTTTAACGTTTGAACACTTCCGTCGTCCATCTCCACGATCAGAGCGCCGTCCGGATCGATCTCCCGGGCCGTACCGGTATCACAAACACCGGGAATCTCCGGTTCCGCCGCGGTTTTCTCAGCAGGAACGCCGGGCTTCAAGGGGAGTACGCGGATTCTCCGCCCTAAAACCAGAGACCACTTTCGGTAATCATCGAGAAACTCCCGGGATGGCAGTTCGTCCATCAGGTCCAGCACCTGATCCACAATGGTGGCGATCAATTGGTTTTTGGTAATGGCAGGAGCTTCCTCCTCGTACAAATACCCTACGATCTCCTGGAGCTCCGGGGGCAGCTGCTCGTGAGGAACGGTGAAATTGACTCCGATTCCCAGGATGACCGTACCGATGGCCCCGGTGGTCATATCGGCGATTCCTTCGGCGGAGATGCCGCAGATCTTCTTTCCGGCTAAGTAGAGATCATTGACCCATTTGATCCGCGGCTGCTTGCCGGTAACCCGCAGGATGGCCCGGCAGACCGCCACGGAGGCCGCCGTAGTGATGAGCACCGCCTGTGTGGAAGGAGACTGAGGACGAAGAACCATGCTGAGGTAGATGCCGCTGCCGGCGGGAGAAAAAAAGCTGCGTCCCAGCCGGCCATGTCCGGCGGTCTGCGCTTCCGCCGCCACAACGGTTCCGTGAGGAGCCCCCTCCACCGCCATTTTTTTAGCGGCCAGGTTGGTGGAATCACACACCGGATAGGTGAAAAGATGATCCGCGATTTCCCGGTGCTTTAAATAAGGGAGAATCCCCTGAGCGGAAAGAAGGTCGCTGTGTGTGGATAAACAGTAGCCTCGGCGGGTGACGGCGGTAATGGGATAATGGTCTTTTCGCAGCTCCTCGATGGCTTTCCAAACGGCGGTCCGAGATACCGACAGCCGCTCAGCCAGCTCCTCGCCGGATATGTAGCTTCCTTTTCCGGCCTCGAGAAGCGCGAGGATTTCTTGTTTGACAGACATAAAAAAACCTCCCTGCTTCTTTACATTCTTTGTTAAAGACATTGTAAAGGGCAGGGGGGATATTGTCAACCAAAAATAAATAAAAGGTTTACAATCGATCCGGCGGATGTTCCCGGCGAATCAGCGGACCGGCGGATTCTCAGGAAGAGGCTTTATTCTTTGACATGACTCGCTCCCAGGGAAGCTGGGAAAGGATCACCGCGATAAACATGAGGACGCAGCCCAGAATTTCCCGTCCGTTCATAACCTCGTGAAGAAGGAGGGTTCCCCCTACCACGCCGAACACCGATTCGGTGGAAAGGATCATGGAAGCGATGGTGGGATCCGCGTTTTTCTGTCCCAGCACCTGGAAGGTATAAGCTACGCCCGCGGAGAGAATACCTGCGTAGAGCAGGGGAACTGCCGCGGAGACAATGCCGGCAATATTGGGACTTTCGGTGATGAAAGCGACGATCCAGCAGAGAATGCTGCATACGAAGAATTGGGTACAGGAGAGCTTCACCCCATCGGTTTTTGACACGAAATGATCGATGGTCAGAATGTGGGAGGCCCAGAAGAAAGAGCCGATAAAGACCACGAAGTCGCCTTTTTCAATATTCATCCCGGTCTGAATGCACAGCAGATACAGGCCGATGACCGCCAGCACCACGCAGCCCCAAACCGGAAGCAGGACTTTTTTGTGTAGGAACAGTCCGAAGATGGGAACGATGACCATGTAAAGGGCGGTGATAAACGCCGACTTGCCGGCGGTGCTTCCTAACTTGATCCCTAACTGCTGAAAGGATGCGGCGAAGAACAAGACCGAACCGCAGGCCACACCCGCGATCAGCAGATTTTTGCGCTCCGCTTTTTTCGCGGCCTCCGCTTCCGCGGGACTGAGCACAGCCGCTTCATCCGCCCCTTCTCCGCCGTTTTTATCCGTCCGGCTCATGATGAAAATCACCGGGAGCAGGGTGATGGAACCCAAAAGAAAACGGGAAGCGTTAAAAGTAAAAGGACCGA
The DNA here is from genome assembly GCA_959606705.1 of uncultured Bacillota bacterium. Taxonomy (GTDB): domain Bacteria; phylum Bacillota; class Clostridia; order Peptostreptococcales; family Anaerovoracaceae; genus CAUHLX01. The sequence continues at coordinate 8,918 of CAUHLX010000010.1, forward strand.
CAAATTCCATGCCCTGGCGCTGGGCCACGAAAGCCAGGCCCCAGATGATGGCGGCAATGAGAAGCATTAGATCCGAAACGAGTTGTTTTTTTCGCATTGATTACAACCTCCTTTTAGAAATACGAAGTATGGCGGATGAGTTCATAAAAATGATCCGATGAATATTCTACCATTCTATTATACGAGACAACGCTTTGTAAATAGTAAAAAGCTTATTGCAATCCTTTGTGAAAATTACAAAGGGTCAATCCAGAGTCTGGAGCTGATACAGGCGCATGGCGATGGAAACCAGCGTGTCAAAGTCGTTGTCGCGTTCCATGTGAAGAAGCTCCCGGATTTTGTTCAGGCGGTAGCGGATGGTGTTGTCGTGCTGAAACAGTGCCGCCGCCGTTTTTTTGATGCTGCCTCCCTGATCCACATAAGTTCGCAGCGTAATGAAAAGCTCGGTGGAATAATGTCGATCGTATTCCGTCAGAGGGGTGAGAACGCTGTCGCGGAAGTCATCCGTCCAAAAGCTGTTGAGATGGGGAAGCAGGATTTTATAGAGCCCGATTTCCTGGTAAAAGCAGAGGCCCTTTCCTTGCGTTCCGCCGATCTGACAGGCGTAGAGACTCTCGCGCAGGGCCAGGTTCAGCTGGTGGAGAAAGGGGAAGGAATCACTTGTACCGATCACGTATTCCGAGGTGGTGATTCCGGTCCGCTCCATAAATTCTCGTACGATTTTTTTGAGCTCCCGCGATTCCGGCGGAGCATCGGAGGTCAGGATCGCCAGCAGAAAGTTTTTATATTGAAAGACGGAATTCGTATCCTGAAAATAACTCAGCCGCTGTAAGCGGTTGAGCGTGCGGAACTGATCGGCCTCTTCCGCGCGGACCAGCGGTTTGCAGCACAGCGCCGTCACGTTTTCCCGAAACTGGGGATTGATTTCCAATGACAGCTCCCGGACCACGGATTTTCCAACCTCCGTTTCCAGCAAAGTGCCAAGCTTGAACTCGATCAGCTGATTGCTGTCCATCAAGCGGATGGTATCGGTCACCTCGGTGATGATATCTTCGAAATAGGCCTCTCCTCCGAAAAGGAATATGGAAAAGTCATGAGCGATCGCGTAGTCGATGATATCCTGCGGGAGCTGCTTGTAGTAAACGTCTTTGATGCCCAAAAGGGAGACTCCGTATTCAATTAGGGTGCGGATGGCCGCCCGCAGCAGCTCCGGGTCATCCTTGGCAAACAGAAAGCTGCTGAGCACGAAATCATTCTCAATAAACGCCCCCTTCATGGTGCCGATCATGAATTCGTAGTCCAGAATGGACATGTGGCTGACCACGCGGTGAAACCCGCTTTCTCCGGTGAGAATACGGGCTTGGCTCAGTTTTTTTAACTGGTAGACATTTGCTACGGTGAATGGCATCTCGATCGCTCTCCAATGAAATGAGAATCACTCTATTACATGTAATTTTTTGTATTCTCATTATATCAGATTCCCCGCCGGAAGGCCAGACTCAAAGAACCGCGCATCGGAGATCGACATTGCTTCATCACGGGATCAAAGAAAGAGTTCGATGAAATTCCAAAATAGCTTGGCCCCATAGAACAGGATCACCACACCGCAGATCACGTTGATGGCCCGCAGGACCTTGTCGTTGAACAGGCGGCTGAAGAAGCTGAGGATTGTGGAAATGCCGAAGAACCAGCTGAGGGACGCGGTGGCCACTCCCAGAATAAACCGGGTGGACTGCCCCGGCGGCAGGGTGGCGTGGAACGCGCCCAGCATCATGGCGCCGTCCACCAGGGCCTGAGGGTTGAACCAGGTCACGGCGCAAGCCATGGAAATCGCTTTCAAAAGAGAGACATTGACATCCTGGGTGCGCGCTTCCTCTTTTGCACGAATCAGCTGCGCGCCGATGATCAAAACGATGATGCTGCCTACGAGCAGCACCAGCTTTTTGACGAGAAGAGACTTGGTGATCAAGGCACCCACTCCGTAGAAACAGGCCGCGGCGAGGGTCACGTCAAAGAATACCACGATCAGCGCGGTGAGGTAGACTCGGCTTCGCTTCTGGGTCAAGGCGGTATTGATCACGAATAAATTTTGCAGACCGATGGGCGCCACATAGGCCAGCCCCCAGATCAATCCTTGAATGTAATATGTCATATCAATCGCTCCTATCTCCCCGGCCAAATTTCAGAGGGAATCCCGGCAAATGGCGGCGGTATACCCTTGATTTAACTTTATTGTATCGAAAAACGAATCCATTGTCTCCGGCCATTGATTGACTTTTTACCCAGCCAAGTTTAAAGTGGAACAAAGAAAGCGAGGTGGAAAAATGGAAGTGACTGTGGATTGGAAACCGGATCTGACGGAGGCGGTTCCGGTCTATCGGCAAATCGCGGATTACATTCGAGGAAAGGTGGCCTCGGGGGACTGGGTGATCGGCAGCCGGCTGCCGTCCCAGAGAACTCTGGCACGGATGCTGGGAGTCAACCGGAGCACGGTGACAGCGGCGATGGACGAATTGACCGCCGCGGGGATTTTAGAGGGTGCCGCCGGAGGCGGGACCAGGGTGGCCAGCAACACCTGGTCCGTTCTCATGTCAACGGCCCCTCCGGATTGGGGAAGCTACATCCGAGCGGGGGCCTTCGCCGCTAACGTTCCGGCGATCCAGGTGATCAACCGCCTGGAATTCGAGGACGGCTACGTTCGCTTAGGTACGGGAGAGCTTTCCCCATCTTTGTTTCCACAAAAGCTGGTGGAACAGATTTTAAAGAAACTGCCTCGGAGAATTTCCTCTCTTAACTATTTGGGCCCGCAGGGCTTGCCGGAGCTGCGGCAGGAGCTGTCCATCCGTCTGAATCATCAAGGAATCGACGCCCCACCGGAAACGATTTTAATCACCTCGGGGTCGCTGCAGGCGCTGCAGCTGATTTCCGTGTGCATGCTGCGCCCGGGTTCCACGGTGTACACGGAAAACCCCACCTACTTAAAATCGCTTCAGGTATTTCCGTCCGCGGGAATGAAGCTGGTGGGAATCCCCATGGATCGTCAGGGCATCATGCCCTGGGAGCTGGCGAGAGAAATGGAAAGCCGCAAAGGCTTTGAAGCCGGAAAGGAATCGCTGCTCTACACCATTCCCACCTTCCAAAATCCCACGGGAGGGGTCATGAGTGAGGAACGGCGCCGAGAGTTGTTCCAATTCTGTGGGAGCAGCCGGCTGCCGATCATCGAGGACAATGCCTACGGTGAGCTCTGGTTTGACCAGGAACCGCCGCGGGCGATGAAGTCCATGGACCGAAACGGAATGATCCTGTATTTGGGCACCATATCCAAGACCCTGGCCCCCGGCTTGCGGGTGGGCTGGCTGGTGGGGCCGGAATCGGCGGCGGAGCGTCTGGGAGATGTGAAGATGCAGGTGGATTACGGCGCCAGCTCGGTTTCGCAGTGGATGCTGGCCGAACTGCTGGCCGGCGGCAGGTATGACGACTATTTGAACGGACTGCGGAAGGAACTGAAACAGCGCAGGGACTTGGCGCTGGGTGTGCTGAATCGCTGCTTTTCCCAGCTGGCGGATTGGGAGGTGCCTCGCGGCGGTTTCTACATCTGGCTCAGGCTTAGGGGAAACGGCGGGACAAGAGGCAAAGGGAAAACGCTCAACGCGGATCGGCTGTTTCACCAGGCCGCGGAACTGGGATTGCTGCTGAATCCCGGCAGTGTTTATGATTTTTCCGGGAATCAAGCGCTGCGGCTGTCCTACGCCTACGCGGAACCAAGGGAACTGGAAAACGGATTGATTCGGCTGGCTGAGTTGATCAGTCAAATGAACAAAGGCTAAAACAGGGCTTGACATATATAGATCGTCGATATATCATAAATATATAGATGATCTATATATTATTGTGTCGATTTGCGAATCGGAAGTGACGGACAAGGCGGATTAGAACAGAAACGCTGCGATGAGAAAGGGGTGTGAACGATATGAAAGAAAAACAAAAGGAAACAAAGGTTGATAAAAGCTTGACCAGCGGGAGCACGACGATGCTGATCCTTCGGCTGCTCTCGGGACAGGACATGTACGGCTATCAGATGATTGAAGAGCTGGAAACCCGGTCCGACAATGTATTCTCTTTAAAGGCGGGGACGCTGTATCCCATTCTGCACACGCTGGAGCAGCAGGGGAAAATCGCCTCCTATGATGGCAGGGCGGAAAACGGAAGATCCCGGCGTTACTACAGCCTCACCAAGGAAGGTGAGGCTCTGCTGGTTCAAAAACAAGAGGAATGGGACACCTTTACCCCCGCGGTGAATCATGTGTTGGGGGGTGCTTTTTGTGTGGGTTAAAAAAGAGGAAAGGAAGAACCGGGAGGAAGAGAAGGAAATGCCTCGGCAGGAACGGGACTACCTCCAAACGGTGAAGGAACAGATCCGATGCGCGAAGGTGCATGGTTTCGTAACGGAGGAACTGGCCCAGCACATCGAGGATCAGCAAGAGGCCTTTGTCCGCCGCGGGCAGGATGAGGAGACGGCCTGGAACAATGCGGTCCGGGAAATGGGGGACCCGGTCTTGGTGGGACAGGAGCTGGACCGTGCCCATCGCCCGAGGACGGAGTGGTCGGTGATCGGCTTGACCGTCATTTTATTGATCCTCGGAGCGTCGGTGCAGTATCTGATCAGCATGGCCGGTCAATTCGGCGGGGGCGGCGCGATGGAATCGGGATTTGGAAATCCGACGGCGTTTATTTCTTATTTAAGTATGATTCCCTTTGGTCTGGCGGTGCTTTTGATCGCGTATTTCGCGGACGATACCGTACTCGGCAGGTGGGCGGGTTTCTGCTACGGCGGGGTTCTGCTGGCAGTGGTCCTGATCGTGTGGTTCGGACCCACTGTCTATGGACGTACCCAATACGCCAGCGAAATTCTGCTGCTGGCGCTTCCTGTTTTGAGCGGATGCTTTTGGTCCTTGAGAAATCGTGGGGCGTGGGGAATCGGCTTCTCTTTTCTGCTGACACTTCCCGTAATGCTGCTGGCTCTGAGAATTCCCAATCTGCTTCTGGCGGCGGGAATATACACGGGAGCGGCGGTGATGCTGATCACAGCCGCGGGAAAGGGCTGGTTTGCGGGAAGCCGGACGTTTCATCTTTTGTTATCCGGCGGGATGACACTTTTGACCGCGGCGGTCCCTTTTACTTATGTCATGATCTCACCATACCGTCGGACCAGATTTCTGAGTATGCTGATGCCAGGTCTCTTTCCGCCGGACGAATTGGGAGAAGGATATGTTTTCAGCACGGTGAGAGAGCTGCTCCGAAACGCCGCGCTATGGGGAACCGGACCATCGGCGGAGAATGGTCTCTCCGCATATGAGGTTTTGCCCAATTGGGACACGAATTTTACCTTGACCTATTTGATCAGTCGTTTTGGGCTGCTGGTGGGCCTGGTGATTGCTCTGGCCGCGGCGGTGTTTCTGATTCGGCTGTTCTGTTCTTTAAGAAAACAGAGAAACGTTTTGGGCTATTTGGTTTCCCTGTCCGTATTCTTGACCTTGGGAATGCAGTCGGCGGCTTATTTGGCCAATAATTTCGGAGTATTTGTGCTGGGAGACTTCTCTTTGCCGCTGATTTCAAATGGAAAACTGAGCTTCCTGATCAATATGGCACTCGTCGGGATTTTTCTGTCAGCTCATCGGAGCATGGATCTGGTGCGGGAACGAACGCCGGAACAGAACCCGGATTACGTGTGGAAACAGCAGAGACAGCCGGATTGATTGACCGCACACTAAAAATGAAAATAGAATCACCTCGGGAGATAACGTCTTACTGACTGACTATTGACTAATAGTCAGTCAGTTGTATAATGAGGGTAACCAATACTAACTTGAGGAGGTGAAGCGGGTGCGCGTGACCAAAGCGCCGGAGCAGCGCCGGTCGGAGCTGATTGCGGCGGCGAGGGAGCTTTTTGAAGAAAAAGGGATTGAAAGGACGAAGGTTTGTGATATTGTTCAGCGGGTGGGGGTGGCTCAGGGATTATTCTATTATTACTTTAAGTCGAAGGAAGAGGTGATCGCCGCCGTAGTGGAAGAGGTGATCGGTGAGGTAGATCGAAATTCCGACCAGCTGATCAATGATCCGAACAAAAATTTTTATGAGAAATTGATGGAATACATCGATTTATACCTGGACAATGCGGCGCGTTATACCGCGGGAAATAGCAGGGATCTGCGCCGGCTATATCATAGTGTGGACCGGAATCGAAAGCTTGGGGATCGGATGGAAAATCTGATCATTGGGAACGTGAGGAGCATCGTGGATATCGGAATTCAGGAAGGAATCCTGGCAATTCGTTATCCGCGGGAAATGATCTGCATGATCGTTTACGGGCTGAAGGAGCTGTCTTCACAGTCATTCCTGGAACGGGAAAAGCTTCTATTTATGGTTGAACAGGCCTTGAAGCTCCCCGAGGGTTCCCTTACTGAGGCGGAGGGCTAACGTGAAGCGGGGCGGCCGGAAAGCGAAGAATGGGAGGGATCGAGATGAAATCGATGAAAGAAGCCATTGAATCAAAGGGATTAAGTGCGATGTTGAGCTGGGCGGAAGCTGATCCGGATCGAAACATTCCCAGGATTGTGGACTGGGTGGAAAATTTTGATAAGGACGGGGCCTTTGCTCCCATGATCAAAGGCGTGAAAGAACGGCTGGCTGATCGGGAGGGAGTCTGGTATCGATACGTAAAATCTCTTTTCAATGACCTTGACGGAGGTGTGAGAAAGAAGCTTCTGGAGAACTTTCTGATCCATTCTGCCTTTCTGGGAACACGTCAGGAGGAGCGTGCTCGAGAAAAATACGGTTTCAGCGTTCCCTGGGCGATTCTCATGGATCCCACCTCGGCCTGCAATCTGCATTGTACCGGCTGCTGGGCCGCGGAGTACGGCAGCAAGCTCAACATGGATTTTGATACGTTGGATCGAATCATTACCCAGGGCAAGGAGCTGGGCGTTTACATGTATCTGTATTCAGGCGGCGAACCGCTGATGAGGAAGGAAGATATCATCAAGCTTTGTGAGAAGCATGACGACTGTGTGTTTCTGGCTTTTACCAACGCTACGCTGATCGATGAAGCCTTTGCCGACGAAATGCTGCGGGTGGGAAATTTTGTTCCGGCCATCAGCGTGGAAGGTTTTGAAGAGGAAACGGATTTTCGCAGAGGGAAGGGAACCTATCGGGCGATAATCGGAGCGATGGAGCTGCTGAAAGCCAAGAGGCTGCCTTTTGGGATTTCCTGTTGCTACACTAGTAAAAACGTGGAGGTCATCGGCAGTGACGATTACGTCGATGATATGATTGCCAAGGGCGCAAAATTCGCATGGTTCTTCACCTACATGCCGGTAGGTGTGGATGCGGTGCCGGAGCTGATGGTGAACGCGCGGCAGCGTGAATTGATGTATCACAAGGTCCGGGAGTGGAGAACGACCAAGCCGCTGTTTACCTTGGATTTTTGGAATGACGGCGGTTACGTGGGAGGCTGTATCGCCGGTGGTCGGCGTTATTTGCATATCAATGCCAATGGGGATATCGAGCCCTGCGCGTTCATTCATTATTCCGACAGCAGCATTTATGAAAAAACACTCTTCGAGGCCTTGCGGAGTCCGCTATTTATGCAGTATCATGAGAATCAGCCCTTTAACGGGAACCTGCTGCGTCCTTGTCCGCTGCTGGACAATCCGGGGCGCCTCGCGCAAATGGTAAAGCGTTCCGGTGCGAAATCCACGGATTTGATTCATCCCGAGGACGCGGATGAGTTGTGTGAGAAATGTGCTGCCGCGGCGGCGGACTGGGCGCCGGTGGCTGATCGTCTTCAAAACGAAGAGCGGGAAGCGAAGGACAAGTAAAGCTTCCCACAAGGGAATCGAAGGGAAAGAATGAGGATTTGAAATGCGTTTGACCCGTCAAAATATACTCGATCGGATCCTGCCCGTCATGCGGGTGGCGCCTCTGCTGGTAATGGCGGGTCTGATCCTTTTCTACGGCCGTTATTTCCAGTCTCTCACGGTAGAGGATGTGCTGAATTACACGCCCGAAAATCTTTGGGTGGCGGCGGGGATCTTCGTCGGCGTTTACGCGTTCAAATCCCTCACGGTAGTGTTTCCTATTCTGGTGCTGTATGTAGCGGTAGGCGTGATCTTTCCTCCGGCGATCGGCCTGCTGGTAAATCTGGCCGGTCTTTTTGCGGCGCTGTCCATTCCCTACTGGATCGGGCGTTTCTCCGGGAGAGGCTGCATGGAGCGGCTTCTATATAAATTTCCCAAAGCGAGGGAACTGCTGAAACGAATGACCTACAATGAGTGGTTTGTTTCCTATATTCTACGTGTCATTAACATGCTGCCGGGAGATCTGGTGAGCATGGTATTGGGCTCCATGGGGATTCGATATGTCAAGTACCTGTTCGGTTCTTTGGTGGGCATGGCGCCGACAATGATCGCGGCAACTTTGCTGGGGGTGACGATAACCGACCCGTTGTCTCCGGGCTTTTTTCTATCGGCGGGGGCAATCGTGCTGCTGTCGCTGCTCTCGCTGGTGGTGTACTACCGGGCGGTGCGGAAGCAGGGATAAGAAAAAAGCCTTGAAGGATGAAGGGAAAGTTGATATGATTTTTGCATAAATATATTCAAAGCTTCATTGCTGTCGAACAGAATGAGTTTCGAAGATATGGTTTCTCCCACATAGAGGAGGGAAAGGACACAGAATTTATGAGCAAACAGTTCGATCTCGTATTGATCAACGGGAAAATTTTTACCGCCGATCCGGATCAGCCCGAGGCGGAAGCGATGGCGGTCAAGGATGGAAAGGTCGCTTGGATCGGAGCCGCGGCGGAGCTGCCGGGAGAAGGGGAGGAGACCATCGATCTGAACGGCCGCCGGGTTTTGCCGGGACTGATCGACGCGCACATGCATCCGCTGATGCTGGCGGACAATATGAACCAAATCGCCTGCGTGCCGCCCGCCGCCAATTCCATTCAAGAACTGCAGGATCAAATTCGCGCCAAACGTGAGGCTCAGGGCCAGGGCGCTTGGATCCGAGGGTGGGGCTATGACGAAGGAAAGCTGGCGGAGCATCGCGCTCCCGACCGCCGGGATCTGGACGCGGCCTGTGCCGATTCGCCGGTCCTGCTGGTTCGGACTTGTGTCCACGTGTATTCCGTAAACAGCAAGGTGCTGGAAATGGCGGGGATCGACCGCAGCACACCCGACCCGGAGGGCGGTCAGATCGACAGGGACGAGAACGGCGAACCCACCGGCATTCTGCGGGAAAACGCGAAGGATCTCATCGATCGGATCATACCGGCTAAGGCGGTGGAAGACAGTACGGACGACATGGTAAAGCTGGGCCGGAAGCTGCTGAGCCAGGGGATTACCGTGATTTCGGAAGCATTCGGAGAATCGGAGCCCACGGATTTTTATGAAATATACAAACAAGCTCGGGAAAAGGGCGTGAAGCAGCGAGTCGCTATTTACTATAAGTGGGAGTATTTGAAGGACCAGCCGGTACTTCCCCCGGAAAAAACCTGCGTGGAAAGTCCCGTTCATGTCCACGGTGTCAAGGTCATCATGGATGGCAGCGTAGGAGGACGAACCGCCTGGAGAGATCGGCCTTATCTGGGAGAGCCTGATCACTTCGGACTTCCGGTCGCCAGCGAGGAGGAAATGATCCTGGCCGGGGAGATCGCGAAAAAGAATAAGATCCAGTTGGTGGCTCATGCCATGGGGGAACAGGCCATGGCCAGAGCCGTGAATTATTTCTGGGATAAGGCGGATTGGATGGGCGACGTCCCTTCCGTTCGCGTGGAACATGCTTCCATGCCAACGGCGGATCTCGTGGAAAAGGCGGCGAAGGGAGGAATTGCCTTCGTTTCCCAGCCGATCTTCATGTACGCCGAAATCGAAAGCTATCTGAAGAACATCGGCGCGGACGACACGAAGAAGACCTATCCGTACAAGACTTATCTGGAAAAGGGCATCAAGCTGATCTTTTCCTCCGACGCGCCGGCTACCGCCTGGGCGGATCCCTCCGATCCGTTCGTGGCGATCAAATCGGCAGTGACCAGAAAGGCTTACGAAGGGACGGATACCGGTCAGGACGAACGGGTGGACGTGACCACCGCTCTGGAGCTTTATACAAGAAAAGCCCAAGAGGTTTTGGGGATTCCGGAGGTGGGTCAGTTAAAGCCCGGAT
>CAUHLX010000011.1 GCA_959606705.1 uncultured Bacillota bacterium
AAAAACTTTATTATGTATCCCATCAAACATGACATAGAGCATTGTTTGGTGGGGTACACTTTGTATTTGATTCATAATGTATTTTATCTGTTTATATCGGCATCAAATAGGAGGTCGCCATGAGGAAAAGCAGCAAGATACTGATTTTATGCATACTGACCGGGTCGGTAGTGATTGCTGGTTTTATGGCAGCAAATCACTGGAAAGATATACAACCAGTTGCAAGTAAAGATGCTGTGTTTGAGAAGGCCGTAGGAGAAGTATTCATTCCTCTCAACAGCAAGTATATGCTGAATTTGTACGTGAAATTAGATGGAGGATTGGGGAAACAGGGGGATGAGGAAGGGGAAACGCCACTGGCCGTATCATTTGGGGAACCGGAAATTAGCGTGGCGGATTACTCGTTGACCTCCATTGATCCGAAACATTATTTGTACGAGATGACGCTTTATCTTAACGTGGATCATGAGATACATCGAGAAGTGAATGAGATTGAAATTGACGGGGTCCCATACGGAGTTGGGTCAATTTTAGTGCATTCCATAGAAAATCAGGACTTTGAAGTGGTAAGTGTTTATGCACTCGGCAAAGAATTTACCCAATATAAAGCAACACTAAAAAACACATCAGAAAAGTCAGTGACCATATCAGAGATCGCCTGCGGCATGTTTGACGGTGGAGTTCAATCCTGTACATGGGGCATAGATGGGGTCTCATACGATACAAGTTCCATTAGTGAGAAGGAAATCGGGCCGGGTCAGGAGATCGCCATAACGCTGAACCTGGATAAAGAGGCGGTTCCCCCGGAAAATAAAGTTATTTTTCTAGCGCCTAAGATGAAGTATGCAATCGATGGTCAATGGAAAGAGTATTACTTGCCGTACTGCACTTATAATCGGCTGCTGCGATGAAGGATCATCCAAATAAGAATAAGTATCATTGTGAATGTAAATCTCTTTCAACAAGATCCCTCTGTTACCGCAAAGACCTTCGCTTAGGGCAGTGATTTGGCCAGCCGTTCCACCGCCGCGTCCATTTCAGCCAGAGGAACTCGAGTGTAATAAAAGATAAAGGTTTTTCCGCTTCCGGAGGGAAGATAGTTGGAGACAGAGGCAAATTGAAGCCGCGCTTTTCGTGCCAATGCGCAGAAATCCTCCGGGCTTATACTCTCCGGCAGGTTCAGCGTAAGGGGTAATTGAAGCCCCGAATTGCTGCCCAGAATGCGGATCTGTCCGCCGAAGCAGCGTCGGAGCGCGGCGGCGGCCGTCTGTAGTTTCTGTGAGTAGAGATTGCGAAGCTTGCGGACGCCGGTTTGATAGAACCCTCGTTCCATGTAGAGCGCCAGGGTCAGCTGTTCCGTTTTGGAGCAGGTTTGGGTGTAACCGGACAATTCCTCTGCAAAGAGGTCCAGCATGGGAGCCGGCAGCACCATGTAACTGATCTTGATGGCCGGAAACAGGGTCGAGGAGAAGGAACCCAGGTAGACCACCTGGTGATTCTCATCCAGCCCTTGCAGAGACGGGACCGGCTTTCCAAAGTAGCGCAGCTCGCTGTTGTAGTCGTCCTCGATGATGATGCTTTGGTTTTTGGAAGCCCAGTCCAGCAAGGCATACCGTCTGGCGATGGGCATAACGGAACCGGTGGGGAATTGATTGGAGGGACTGACATAGGCGCTGGACTTGATGTTTACCGGCAGCTTTTCAATTTCAATTCCGTCTTCTCGGACCGGGACGGGAGTCATTTTGAAGCCGTGAGTTCGGAAGATATCCCGCACGGGAAGATAGCCCGGCTCCTCCAATGACACATGATCGATTCCCATACGGGCCAGCAGGATGCAGAGGAGACCGGTCAGCTGCTGAGTACCGGCGCCGATGACGATCTGCTCCGGAGTGCAGAGAACGCCGCGGGCCTGATAAATATACTTGGAAATTTCGTAGCGCAGGGGAGCCTCGCCCCGGGGGTCGCCTTCCTGATATAACAGGGGAGCATGGTCGTTAAGAACTTGATTCAAGCATTTTTTCCATTTGGCGAAATCAAAGGTGACGGGGTCAAAATACAAGGCCTCGCATGACTGATCGCCTAATTCCATTAGACTGTATCTCCCTGGGTTTTCCACCTCGCCGCGGCTTTGTCCCGCCGACTGCTCAAAGGGCTTTCTCAGCTCCTGCCGCAGCTCCACGGGAATGCTGTTGGCATAATAACCGGACTGGGGCTTGCTGTTCAAATAGCCTTCCACCGCGAGCTGGGTATAGGCCTGCTCCACCGTAGACAGGGAAAGACCCAGCTGGCCGGACAGGGAACGAAGGGAGGGCAGCTTTTCTCCCGGCTGAATTCGGCCGGACAAGATCGCATCCCGTATGTAGGTGTAGAGCTGCAGGTACAGCGGAGTGGAGGAAGAATCGCCCAAAACCGGGGTAATGGATTGCATTGGGCCTCCCTTTCTATAAACTGTTCCGTGAAATATTTGAGAAAGTGTCGGTATTCGGTAAAATATGGCGTTCGAATCCGTTTAAACGTGAAACTGTACTGATTAAAATTATTAAAACTGCATATTCAACCAGATACACTTTGTGAGTATTATAATAGCAGAACGAAATGACGTCAATTGCGAATGATAAAAAATTTAACAAAAGTGTAAAGGGGACGGAGAGAAATGCAGACTGGAAACCGCGGCAGCGATATGATTCGCACAATTATTATGACAGCTTTGATGATGGCACTGACCACGGTGGCGACCATGATCATACAGATTCCCATTCCCTTTACCAACGGATACATTCATCTGGGGGACAGCATGGTATTCCTGTCGGTTCTGGTGCTGGGCTGGAAATACGGGGCCATCGCGGCCGGCATGGGGTCCTGTCTGGCGGATCTGTTCGTGGGGTATATCCATTGGGTTCCCTGGACCTTTGGGATCAAGTTCCTGATGGCGGTCCTCATGGGCTTAGTGATTGAGAAATGCCGATCCAATCGAAAAAATGCGGTTTGGGCCAGCTTGGCGGCGGTGGTTTTATGGCTGGCCTTCAATGCCGGAATCCAGTGGATCATCCGCTCCACGGCGAAGACCAGCCCGGAAAGCCTTTTGGGAGACGAGGTCGCCAGTTTGTCGGAGCTGGGAACGTTTCTCAATTCGGTTCAGAGCAAGCTGATGCTGGCGGCGTTGCTGATTCCCCTGTTTCTGGTGCTCATCTCCATTTATATCCGCAAGAGAGAACAGATGGTGATTCCGGTCTACCAGATTCTGGGAATGACCATGGCGGGGCTTTGGATGGTGTTCGGTTATTACGTGGCGGGCGGCGTGATGTATGGCAATTTCGCGGTGGCGGCTTTCAGCATCCCCATGAATATGATTCAGTTTGTCATCGGCTTTTTACTGGCTTCCCTGCTGGCGGCGGCACTGGGAAAAACGCCGGCGGCATCCTACTTTGCCTATCATCCCCGGATGTTGAAACGGTAAGAACCGACCGTGCGGCGGACTGCCTCGGGATTTTTGTGAAAATAGGTTGACCTTCGAAGCGTAAATGGTATACTAATGACGATAAGGAAAATATTACTAATTATTTATCACATTTACACGGAAAAACAGGACATTTTGTGACGAAAGGATCACATTCCGAGAATCGAGGGTCGAAATGATGTCAAGCAGGATTAATGCCACAGGAAAAAAGAAGCAAGGATATGGGAGAAAATTCGTGTCGCTGGTGCTGACCGCAGTCATGCTGTTATCGCCGGCGGCATTTTCTATGGGATACGCGGATGAGTTGTCCGCCACGGTGCCGTATCTCTATCGATGGATGACCGTTACCGGCGAACGGTCGGGATTGGACATTTATGAGTTTACCGGGGCAAAGGATACGGTGTCTCTCGAGATTTCGTCAAGCATCGATTCCCAGGAAGTCGCCTTTATCGGCTTGATGGGCGAAAGGCCGTTTCGGGGATTGACCAGCCTGGAACAGATTAGTTTGCCGGAGGGGATTTCCACCATCGGGTCGGGCGCATTTCAGGGAGATGTTTCTCTCAAAACCATAAATCTGACGGAGGGGCTGACCACGATCGGGGACGATGCATTCCGCGACTGTGCGGCCCTGGAGGAGCTTCCGCTGCCTTCAACGTTGAAAACGATTGGGGGTCTGGCTTTTATGAACAGCGGCTTAAAAAGCAGTGAGTTCCTCCTTCCCTCATCGGTGACCAGTATTGGGCGCGGAGCATTTTCCGATTGCTCCGGGTTAAAGGCCATTCGCGTTGAAGCGGGAAATGAGGCTTATGTCAGCGAGGACGGGGTCTTGTACAATCGAGACCGGACGGAGCTGATCTGTTATCCCGCGGGCAAAGAGGATGCTTCGTTTACCGTGCCGGACTCCGTGACGGTGATCGGGAAATATGCATTTCAAGGAACCCGTTATTTAAAAGAGCTGATCCTTCCTGACGGTCTGGAGACGATTGAGCCTTACGCGTTCGAGGATTGCTCCGGGCTGACGGCGCTCAAGGTGCCGGCGGTGAGAAATTTGGGCCAGGAAGCCGATCATTCCGGAACACCCATATCCTACGGTTGTTTCAAGGGCTGCTCCGGACTGAAACATCTGGAGTTTGCGGAAGGCTTCAATCAGTTCGATTACGAAACGCTCAGAGGCTGTGACGGTCTGGAGGAGTTTACGCTGCCGGCCAGTGCGGAGGAGATCGGAATTCAGACCTTCGAAGCCTGCCCGAACCTGAAGGCCATTCACGTTGCGGAGGGAAGTCCCAATTACAAGAGCGTCGACGGTGTTTTATTCCGTTTGGACGGAAGTGAGCTGACCGCTTATCCTCGCGCAAAGGAGGGGCCGCGCTATGTGATTCCGGCAGGGACAAGGTCCATAGGAGGCCGGGCCTTTAGCAGAAACGAGTGTCTTTCCACGGTTATCCTTCCGGACAGCGTGGAAGAATTGAAGCTGTTCGCCTTCCTCAGCGCAAACTCGCTTCGAGAGGTGCGAATTCATGGGGAAGCGGTGGTCTTCGGCCCACAAGCTTTTGGCGAAATCACCCAAAGCCCGACCTTTTATGTGAAAAATCAGGCGGTGCAAAAGGCGCTGATCAATTCCTACGCCTCTTATTACGAACCGAATATTATCGTAGGGGATTTTTCCGCTGCCGAACCGGGAAGTACCTTCGTACTGGACGGGATCGAATACCAGATTGAGTCCATGCCGGCCGGAGAGACGACGGCGGGAACTGCGGCGGTCAACGGCTGTACGGACCCGAACGGAACGGAATTTTCCATTCCGGGGCAGGTGAGCTTCGGAGGGCAGACCTTTGCGGTGGATCTGGTGAAGTCGGGGGCTTTCGCCGCGGCTTCCAAGCTGCGGAAGCTGAATTTCCTGGGAGAGGGGATCTCGGCGGAAAGCGGAGCGTTTGACGGGATTCCGGCCGCCGCTGTTTTAAGTGTTAAAAACGGAACGGTGAAAGCGGCTTTTTCCGGGAAAGGCGTGGAGGCGGAACGAATTCTGGTAACGGATGAGCTGGTGTTGAACAAGGACCATTTTGTCTATGGAGAAGCTGTGATTGCCGCTCCCTTTGACAGTGCCGCGGAACAGGTGAGCTTTGAATTGATGGAAGGAGAAACGGTGATCGCGGATCTGGGCAGTGCCGCGGTGGTCGGCGGGAAAGCGTCTCTGATCATCGATAAACGGCTGGGAGTGGGAAGCCGGACCCTGAGGATGACGGAACGTCCGGGAGCGGGGAGCGTAATTAAGAGGATCGAAATTGCGCCCAAACAGCTGAGCTGTCCGAATGCCGCCGTTTATCGAAAAGTGTTTGATGGAACGACGGAGGCTTCGGTGTACGCGGGAGGTCCTTTACAGGGGCTCGTCAACGGAGACCGAGTCTATCTCGACTCCGGGAGTAATTTTTCCAACGCCTATTTTGATTCTACGGCAGACGCGGGGAAAGATAAACCGGTGGTGGTGAAACCGGAGTATTGGCAGCTGACCGGAGATGAGGCCGTATTTTATACATTAAAGCTTCCGGAGGGATTGGTAGGAGAAATCTATCCCGCGAGCACCACGATAAAAAATGTCGATTGTGTCAAGGTCAGCGAGACGGGAAAGACACTGAAGGAGTGTGTCTTGTCCGGCAGCTGTTCGCCCGAGGAGGCGTCCCCGGGGGCATTTTCTTGGACGGAGGGACCGGAGCAAAGCGTGGAGAAGGGGATCAATTATCATTGGGTATTCACCCCGGATAACCCGAATTACGCATCCACCGGAGGAATATTGATGCCGTGGCCGGCGAAGGCTTCCACTCCTTCCGGCGGAGGCGGCGGTTCCTCTTCCGGCGGGGGTTCGTCTTCCGACAGAAGTGAGGGAACGGCGGAAAAACCGGCGGAACCGGCCGGGGGAGGAACGGATCCGCTGCTGGCCGTGAAAGCGGAGTCCGGAGCGGATGGAACGATGAACGTTCAACTGAATCGGACGCAGCTGGAAAAGGCTCGAGAGGGAGCCTTGCAGATCACCGCGGACTCCGCGCAGATTGTCTTTGACCGACAGGCGATGGGAGCGATCGGACCGGATAGAATGGAGAAATTGGAAATTTCCATGAAGCCGCTGACCGGCGAAGTGCTTCCGCAGGCGGTTCGGGAAAACGTAGGGGACCGACCGGTTTTTGAATTCAGGATGACAGGAAACGGGTCCGAGGTGATTTCCGAATTCGGAGGGGGCAAAGCAAAAGTCACATTGCCGTACCGCCTGCGAGAAGGAGAAAATCCGGCGGACATCGTAGTGTTCTACACCGATGAAAACGGGAACGTCGAAACCATGACCGACTGTGTGTATCGTGACGGCGCCGTCGCGTTTTCCACCCGGCACTTCTCCGTGTATTCGGTGGGCTGCGTAAGGAAACCTTTCGCGGATACGACGGGACATTGGGCGGAGGACAGCATCCGGTTCACGGCGGCCAGATCGCTGATCTCGGGAGTGGAACAGGAACGATTTCAGCCGGATACCCCGATGACCAGAGGAATGCTGATCTCGGTGCTGGCGCGGCTGGAAAAAGCCGCCGTGGGAGACAGCGTGACCCGCGTGGAAGCGTTTCCGGACGTGGATCCCGCGGCCTACTATGCGGGGCCGATCGCCTGGGCGTCGGAGCATCAAATCGCGGTGGGAAATGAGGATGGGAGTTTTCAGCCGGACCGTCCGGTAACTCGTGAGGAACTGGCAGTGATCCTCGCTCGATTTTAGAAGGAATTCGGTGGAAGAAAAGCGGCGAATGCCGCCGGCAGCGTCGCGTTTACCGATGCGGAAGGGATTTCAAGCTTTGCCCGGGACGCGGTAACGGAGATCTCGGCGGAGGGCTTGATGACCGGCAGAGACGACGGAAGCTTCGACCCCCTCGGCAGCGCCAGCAGGGCGGAGGTCGCTGCCATAATTGAGAGATATGTCATGAGTATGAATGGAAATTCATAAAATCGTTTTCAAAAGGGAACAAAAATGGTATCGTAATTTATACGGTACTATTTTTGTTGGCGGCAATGGGATGAGATCGAGGGGAACCAGATGAAAGTATTGATTTTGAGCATATCTACGGGGGAAGGGCACCACGCTACGGGGAAAGCGGTGCAGGACTATTTTCACAGGATGGGGGTAGAGTGCGCCACGCTGGACGCTTACGAGTATATCGAGCCGCTGTTAAAAAGCCTGGTATCCAAGGGGTACCTGATTTCAACAGCCTACATGCCGAAGCTGTCCTCCCGATTTTACAATTTTGCGGTAAAAAAGACCAAGCCGGTGGCGGATTATTCCGTGA
Source organism: uncultured Bacillota bacterium (assembly GCA_959606705.1). GTDB lineage: Bacteria > Bacillota > Clostridia > Peptostreptococcales > Anaerovoracaceae > CAUHLX01. The sequence goes on from CAUHLX010000011.1 coordinate 7,774, forward strand.
GCAAGCTGACCAACACCTTTATGGCGGAGGAATTGAAAAGCTATATCGACGGATACCGGCCGGACGCGGTGATCTGTACGCATGTCCTTTCCTCCACCATGATGAGTATATTAAAGGAGCGCCATGAGATTCCCTGTATTACGGTGGGGGTGGTGACGGATTTTACCCTGCACCCGTTTTGGGAGGAATGCCGGGAGCTGGATTATTATGTGACGCCCAGCGAGCTGCTGGAATACCAGATGGAGAAAAAGGGACTGGATGTGGAGAAAATGCTGCCCTTTGGGATTCCCATCAAACCGAAGTTTTCCAGACGGACGGACCGACGGGAGGCCAGAAAGAAGCTGGAGCTGGACCCGGAAATGCGTACCGTTCTCATGATGAGCGGAAGCATGGGCTATGGAAAGATCGACGAATCACTGCTGAAGCTGGATCAGTTGAAATACGATTTTCAGATCATGGTGGTCTGCGGCAACAACAAACGAATGTATAAAAAGATCGGCAAAATGCTGCCGGAGCTGCGCAAGCCGGTGAAGGTTTACGGTTTTGTGGACTACATTGATCTGATGATGGACGCGGCGGACTGCATCATAACGAAGCCGGGCGGGATCACCTCTTCGGAGGCGCTGGCCAAGGGGCTGCCTATGATCATGGTCAATCCCATCCCCGGACACGAGCAGCGCAACGCCGAGTTCATGCTGAACAATGGCATCGCGCTCTACGCCACCAAGTCGTTTCCGCTGGACGAAGCGGTATTTTCATTGTTCCGCCATCCGAAGCGGATTTCGGATCTGAGACACACCATCGACCTGTACGGAAAGCGCCATTCCACCAAGGATCTCTGTGAGTTTTTGGTGGCCAAGGTGGAGGAACGCCAGGGCCTTTAAAGAGATTCCGCTTGCCAGCAGGTGGTCCCCCGGATTCAGACCAGTCCTTCGCGGACCAGCCAGAGGGCGGCGCGGACTTCGTCATCAAATAAGGAACGAATCGGCCGGGAGAGGATCAGGTCCTTTTGCCGGCCTTCTTTTTTGATCCCTTGAGCGGCGAGAAGCGTGATGGTACGGCTGTTCAGCTGTTTTGCCACCCGAACGACGCTGTCCCAAAAGGCTTCGGTCAATTGCGCGGCGGCGGTTTGCAGCTCGCTGTCCTGCTCCCGTTCATACTTGGCAATCGCTTCCCACAGACGCAGGGCAAACAGCTCCTTTCGATACAGGACCGCCGGGGAAAGCTCGAAGATCCGCGCGGCAGCCTCGGCGGACTTCAATGTCCGTCGGTCCAATTGTCCCTTGAAGAAGCTGTAATAAGTGCCGTCATAAGCTCCGAAGGCTTTTAAAGTCTCCAGGTAGCCCAGCCGCATGATCCGATTGGTGTTCCATTGATCGAAGACCATGAAGTTGCCCAGGTCCCAGTGAGACTGGATGAGAGTAAGGCGGTCGTCCGCCTCCGCTTCCTTTAAACTCCCTTTTCGCACGATTCCTATCGCGTCCAGATTGACGGCAATCACCCGATCCGCGCCTCGCTTCAGGGCCATGCCTACGGGAAGGTTGTCCGCGTAGCCTCCGTCTACGTATTTTTTATCATCGATTTCATAGCTCTCCACCGCGGGAAAGCAAGCGCAGCTGGCCAAGATGTAGTCCGACAGCTTTCCGATGGGAATATCCTCTCTCCACAGATGGAGAGGGGTCATGGCCGGAAGCTCTACCGTTACCAGGCCCAATTCCACAGGACTTTGCCGGATGGCGTTCTCGTCCAGATTCTCATTGAGCAGTTTTTTGAGGCCGTCAAAACTGCCGCCGCCCTTTTCCAGGAACTCTCCCAGCTCGATGGCGGAAAGAGAGAACGCTGTCTGAGTATCCATTCGATTCCACAGGTCTACCGCCATCTCATAGAGCTTTGAATTGTCGGACGCGGCGTCCTGCGCGATGATTGCGGCGTTGAGACTGCCCACCGAGGTACCGGCCGCCATGTGGATGGGAACGTCCATTTCCCGCAGTGCCTGCCACACGCCGATTTCGTAGGCGCCCCGGGAGCCTCCGCCACCCAGGACCAGGGCTGCTTTCGCGCGGTGGTCCGTTTCTAATCTTATTTCCATTTTATAATCGCTCCTTCTCATCGTCTTAGGATTTGTGGATTGCCGGGGATTATACCTGTTCTGGCCGCAGTCTATCACAATCCCGCGTCATTTTCAATGTACGAGAGGCTCACAAATATGATAGAATAAACTAAAAATCGTAATTACGGGAGGATATGAGATGAGCGGTGAAGGAAAAGAAACGATTTCCGTCGATTTGCTGGATCGATTGGATATTCGGGTCGGTGAGATCTTGAGTGTGGAGGATGTTCCCCAGTCGAAAAAGCTGGTAAAGCTGACGGTGGACTTCGGGGAGTTCCGGCGGACGATCCTGGTGGGGATGAAGGGAGAACGGGAGGACCCTCGGGAAATCGAGGGAAAGCAGGCCCTGTTCGTAGTGAATTTGGAGCCGCGCAAAATGGCAGGGGAGCTGTCGGAGGGGATGCTGTTTGACATCGGGTACGCCGACGGACTGACACCGGTGCTGGCGATGCCGGAAAAACCGGTTCCCAACGGGACTAAGGCCGGTTGAGACGGCTGAAAAACAGTAAATTTTGTGTTCGGCCGTAGGAAAGAGAGAACGGAGGAGGAAAGGTCATGCTGTCAAAAGATCGATTTGCAAAGGACCCGGGAGCTTGGTGCGGGTTAAACCGGCCTCAGCTGTCGGAGCGGGAAGCGGATGTGGTAATTTTCGGGATTCCTTTTGACCAAGGAGTCAGTTATCGCGGAGGGGCCGGTGAAGGGCCGAGTGTGCTGCGTCAAAACACGTTTACGTCCACGCCCTTTACGGAGCGTCTGGAATCGATGGACGAGCTCATCGTGTTTGACGGAGGGGATTTTAAAGAAGAAGAACGATCCCGGCTGTTTGCGGAGGTCAAGGACTACGTAGCCGAGCTGGTACGGCAAAAGAAGTTTTTCACCATGGTGGGAGGAGATCATTCCGTGACCATCCCCGTGGAGGCCGGCATCGATCAGGGGCTGGAAGAGCCCTTTGGAATCATTCACATCGACGCCCACTTCGATCTCTGCGATTCGCTGGGAGGCGATCCGTTGTCCCACGGTTCGGTACAGCGGCGGGCGCTGGACCTGCCTCATGTGGAGGGCCCGGAGAATCTTTACTTTGTGGGAATCCGTTCCATTGAGCCGGATGAATACGCTTTTAAACAGCACAACGCGGTTCGGGTGCGCACGGCTTACGACTGCTGCCGTTTTGGGATCGAACGGGTGGCGGAGGACGTCATCGAACGGATGAATCGATTCAAGCACGTATATATCACTTATGATATTGACAGCCTGGACCCGGCCTACGCTGCGGGAACGGGCACGCCGCAGTTCGGGGGGCTCACCAGCCGGCAGGCGCTGGAGCTGCTGCGGATGCTGTTTGAGAATCTGCCGGTGATCGGTTTTGATGTGGTTGAGGTGGCGCCTTCTCTGGATCCGTCTCTGACCTCCATGTTTGCGGCTAGGAAGATTATTACGGAGTGCTGGGGGCATCAGGCGCGAAAGCTAGGGAAGCTGAGGTAACAGTCGAAGGGCGCCTTCCTCCGCCTGCGGCTTTGCTGTCCGTTTTTCCAATGCGGCTAAAGCCGCGGAAAAAAGGCATCAGGCGCGAAAGCTAGGAAAGCTGAGGTAACGGTCAAGGGGCGCGCAAAGAAACGGAAGAAAAAATTTCTAAAACAGGAAACAAAAATAAGTTGAACCTTTATTCTTCGTAAGGTAAAATGAGAACAGAGGTTCTTGTTTATTTTTGAGACTGTGAGAAGGGGGATCGCCGCGGCTGTCGCGGCGAAAAACGGAGCAATGCTGCGCACATCGATGGAAAAGCTTCGGATTTTAGCGGACAGCGCAAAATATGACGTGTCCTGCGCCACCAGTGGAGTGGAACGAAAAAATGTGGGACGGATGGGCAACGCTTCCTGCGCGGGGATCTGTCATTCCTGGTCAGCGGACGGACGGTGCATTTCTCTGCTTAAGGTGCTGATGACCAACGACTGCGTTTACGACTGTGAGTACTGTGTCAACAGACGATCGGCCGACGCCGCCAGAGCTTCCTTCGAGCCCGGAGAGCTGGCGGATCTTACCATGGAATTTTACCGCCGAAATTATATTGAAGGTCTGTTTATCAGTTCCGCGGTGGAGGTCTCTCCGGATTACACCGCGGAGCGTATTTTGAGGTGCCTTTGGCTGCTGCGAGAGGAGCATCTGTTCGCGGGCTATATCCACGCCAAGGTTATTCCGGGAGTGTCTCAGGAGCTGGTGGCTCAGATCGGAATGTTGGCGGATCGTCTCAGCGTGAACATCGAACTGCCCAGCAGCGAAAGTCTGGGACTGCTGGCGCCCCAGAAAAAACCCAAGGGGATCTTTACCCCCATGAGACAGATCACCAATACGATACAAGAGCAGAAGGCGCTGGGGGGAGGCGGAAAAAAGTCTCGGGCCGGCGGAATGCCGGTGGGCGGCGGGGCTGACGTGAATAGAGACAGTCAAAAGCTGATTGACGATATGGCGGTGGGCGGAACGGCGGCGCATCCCGATCGCGTGCCGGACCCCGAGGAACAGGGCCGAGCGCTGAGGGCAAAGGGGGCCTTGCTGGACGAAGAGGGACAGCCTCTCATGATAGCGGGAAGAAAAAAGCGGTACAAGGAGAAATTTGCGCCAGCCGGCCAGTCCACGCAGATGATCGTGGGAGCTTCAAAGGAAAGCGATTTGCAGATCATCAAACTGTCGGAACGTCTTTATCAGACCTTTCGGATGAAGAGGGTTTATTTTTCCGCATATATTCCGGTGAGGGAGTCACCGGTACTGCCGGGGCTTCTCACCGATCCCCCTCTGGCCAGAGAGCATCGACTGTATCAAGCGGACTGGCTGCTGCGCTATTACGGCTTCGGCGCGGAGGAAATTCTGGACGAAACCCATCCTTTTTTGGACTCCGATTTGGACCCCAAGATCGTGTGGGCGCTGCGGCACATCGAACAGTTCCCCATGGAGATCAACAAGGTATCCTATGAAGAGCTTTTGAGAATCCCGGGAGTGGGAGCCATCTCCGCCAGGCGGATCGTCCGTCAGCGGCGCGTGGCGGCGGTGAAGTTTGACGATCTGAAAAAAATAGGAGTGGTGGTTAAGCGAGCCAAGTTTTTTCTCACCTGCTGCGGCCGGTATTACGGCGGCATCGATATCGCTCCCGAGCGGATTAAGAATGAGGTGCTTTCTGCGGAACGGATTAAGCAAAGTTTATCACCGATAAACGAAGAACAGCAAATTTCAATGTTTTCCGCCGCTGGATCTCTGCTTTCCACTCCGGCTCCCGCACAGATGAAAGGAGGGGAAGGCCTTGCTGGACTATCTGTATGACGGCACGTTCGAAGGATTTCTCACCTGTGTGTTCGCGCATTACTATGAAGAGAAAGCCGCAGGGATTTATCCTGAGACCTCCTACCAAATCGGTCTGCTGCATCAGGCACAAAGCGTGATCACGGAGCCGGAAAAGGCGGACCGGGTTTCCCGGGCCATCGAAGGGAAAATCTCCACGGAAGCGCTGCAGCGGGTCTACTGTGTGCTGCTGTCGTCGGAGCCGGAGAAGGAGATGACCGCTCTGAACTATATTCGCTTGGGGTTCCAAATCGGCGGCCGAATCGACCGTCTGCATGGCAACTCCATCGTTTACACCGCCCAGAAGATCGAAAGACGGGTGAAAGGGGAAACGCACCGACTCTGCGGACTGATCCGTTTTTCCGTGTTGGCCATGGGAGAGCGGGAGCTTCTATACTCCAAGATTACACCGGATCACGATGTGGCAGAGCTGCTGGCACCCCATTTTACGGACCGTTATAAAAACGATCCCTTTATTATTCACGATGTCAGAAGAGGAAAGGCGCTGTTTTCCCAGCCGGCAGGCTGGTACATTGCGCCTCTTTCGGAGCGGGAGCTGCCGGAGGAAACGGCGGATGAAACCTTTTATCGGGCGCTGTGGAAGAAATACTTTGAGACCATTGCCATCAAAGAGCGGATCAATCCGCGCTGTCAACGGAATTTCATGCCGGCTCGCTACTGGGACAATCTGACGGAAATGCATTGAAGCTTCATTTTTCTCGGAGCTTTAAAGTGACCGATCCATCCGATTTGTCTGTGGTATTATAGTATTAGGTCAAAGAGGGAAAAGAGTTCCTCGGAAAGTAAAATGAGTGGAAAGGAAGCGCCTGGGGCGCTTCTTTTTTATACGTTTTTTTCTGCCGGAAAGACCTTCGAAGACCAGCCAATTTGCGGGAACGGGATCGATCAAACGGAGATCATCAGCTAGCGGGTGATCGAGGTTGGTAGATAAAATTATTATTTCAAAGGTGAGAAGAAAGAAGAGGTATGGAGATGAGAAACACGAACATGATGAATGACGAACGCGCCGTAACCATGCATTATTACGCCTATCTGAATGATCAGGACGTGGTGGAGATGGTAATGGGACTGCCTTCGGAGATTACGGATTCCCACTATATTCCCATCGAATCGGAAGATCAGAGTCTGGTGGGGAAATGGTACAACAGGGCAACCGGAGAATTTGAGGATAAAATGTTTTACTACGCCGTGCTGGATGAGAAGGACATCGTGACCGAGGTCATTGCGCTGCCTTCCCAGATCACAGACGAAAAGAAGATTTTGATTCCCACCTATGATCAGAGCCTGGTAGGCAAATGGTATAACCGTGCCACCGGACAATTCGGACCGGTGCCGATCCACGTGCTGGCCAAAGCGAACACCGGTGAAATCAACACCTTGAAGGCAGATGGAACCCCGGAGGATCGGTGGCTGAGCGCGAAGCTGGCGGAGATCGACTCCAAGCTGTCCGATTTGTCCGTTGGAGTTCAGAGCGGCTATAAAGCAAGATTTCGGGTCAAAGACAACCAGCAGATGACCTCGGATTGGACCGGTGGAAAGGAACTGACCTTTCACTTCGACACCGGGATTCCGGGGTATTTCCCCAAGATGATTCGCTTGGTCGATCCGATGACTTCCAAGTCCGGGTTTGTCGCCGACTTGTATATCGTGAAAAATCCCGACGGTACGGTGAACAATGCCTACGTGGACAAACGCTTCGTGGGGACACGCCGTACGGAAATGGGCAGCGCACCCAGACTACAGGAAATCGACAATATTGAGATGAGTAAAGTCGTATTCTCCGCGGGATATTCCGGTGGGAAATACTATGACGATGGTGGCAGCGCATTTGTGGAGAACTTTTCACAGACGGATTACGGGGAGGTGGAGATCAACCATTTCAACTACACCGAGGATAGTCTGACTTTTAAAATGTACGTATTGGACGATGCGGTCGGTATGTATACCACGATGGATTTGTACGGATACGTGTACTAAAATCCACATTTCATCGGAAGTGTTCATTTACCCAAGGCGGCATAGCGCAAGCTATGCCGCCTTGGGTTTTGCCGTTCAAAGGATTGTGAGGCTTCCGTTCGCAGAAAATTACCTGTGCCGAAGAAATGAATGAACACTATTCATTGACAATGCAAAAGGCCGGCGGTATACTAGTGGAGAAAAGGAGGAGGACCAATGCGAATTACGAAAGATCCGGAGGAGCGGAAGCAGGAGATATTAGATACGGCGATGAAGCTGTTTTATGAAAAGGGCTATGAAAAAACCTCGATCACCGATATTGCAAATACCATTGGGATTGCTCAGGGGTTATGCTATCGGTATTTTCCGTCAAAGGAGAGTTTATTTGATCATGCGATTGACCGATACGCGCAGCAATTGGTGGACAGACTTACGCCGTCGAAAGCACAAAAAGAAAAACCGTTAAGGGAGATTATTGCGGAGATGCCCATTTCGGTTGAAACAAAAGATTCGGTTTATTACGGGACACTGCATCAAGCGGAGAATAAAAAATTTCACGACCAGCTGGCCCTGAAAATGTGTGAAAAATTGGTACCGATTGTTTTTGATCTAATCAACTCCGCCAGTGAAAAAGGCGAAATACAAGTGGAAGACCTTGAAACAACCGCTTCCTTTTGCGTGTATGGACAATTAGGAATCCTCCTAAACGGTCAATATTCCGCAGAGGAAAAGGAGCGAAAAATACGCAAATTTCTTTCCTGCGTTTTGAAAGGATAACCGTGCTTTCCGCAAGCGCAGAGGGAAAAGCGCCCCCTGATCCTGTGCTGACTGCCGAATGCTGCGGCAGTAAAAAATTTTGCTGCTTGAATGAATGATGTTCATTCAATATAAAAGGAGAAAAGAACAATGAATATGGAAATTGATTTGATTGCCGGAAATACGAAACGCTGCCTTTTCAAGATGGTGATTCCGATGATGATCGCAATGTATCTAAATATGGCTTACAATATCGTGGACAGTATTTGGATTGGAAACTTGCTCGGCGAAACTGCCTATGCGGCGCTGACGAACTCCACACCGATCATCTTGCTTCTCACCTCAATTGCAATGGGAGCCACAAACGGCATTTCTATTTTACTTTCACAGGCGATCGGAGCAAAGGACAAGGGGAAAACAGAAAGCTTGCTCGCCACCTCATTGGTGGCCGCGATTTTTTTCTCGCTGTTGGTTACGGGAGTTTTGGAGGGGGCATTGCCTGCTGTTTTACGGGGCTTGCACACACCGGCCGAACTATCCGATATGGCGGGCGATTATTTGTCGATTTATATTTTAGGGTATATCGCAGTCTACTTGTTTCTCTATTTTATGGCCGTCCTTCGCAGCTATGGCAATTCGGCATTTCAGGCGATTGCCATGCTTGCAGCTACCTTTCTTAACGCCTTCCTGGACCCGATTTTTATTCGCCTGTTCGGATTTCCGGGTGCGGCAATTGCCTCCGTGCTGTCACAGGGGATTGGCTTGTGTTTCATGCTGGTGTATCTGTGGCGGAAAAAGCTGCTTTCATTCCATATTTCATTGTTCAATAAGAGGGACGTAATTTCCCTGGTTCAAAAGGCAATTCCTTCGGTTATTCAGCAGAGTATTCCCGCGGTAAGCACCGCGTTTTTAACGGCACTTGTCAGTTCCTATGGGATTACGGCAATCGCCGCTTACGGAATTTCCGGAAAACTGGAAACGATTTTACTCTATCCGGCAATGGCGTTTCATATGGTGCTGACCACAATCGGAGGGCAGTGCAAAGGCGGCGGCCGCTTTGACAGGGCCAAGGATTATCTCGGATGTGCGTTAGCATACGGCGGAGGGCTTCTGCTTCTGTTATCCGCTGTCGTCGTGCTATTCTCTAAGCAGCTTTCTTTCCTATTTGTAAACAGTGCCGACGCCGCCGAAGTCGTAAGCGTTTTCTTCCGTATTGTAGGGATCGGATATGTTTTCAATATGGTGACAAACTGTTATTTGGGTTTGTTAAATGGCTTTGGAACGCCGTCAAAAAGCCTGTTTCTCATCATTCTCTATTACATTATCATTCGAATGCCTCTGGCCTATGTGCTTCCCAACATGGGAATTGGGCTCACGGGCATTTGGGCGGCAATCTTGATCAGCCACTTATGCGCGGCTGTCGGAGCAATCGTGATGGTAACTGGTGAAATGCACAAATGGGGCGGAACTGCAAATCCCACAAAGTCTTTGTATGGTTCTCGTTTCAGTTGTGGTAAAATAACGGTAAAGACAAGTCGCCAGAGACACAAATGAGACAGGAGCTGATTCGGATGTATGAAGAACTGAAAAAAATAATAGAGGAAAGCAATGGAATCGTTTTCTTCGGAGGGGCGGGGGTGTCCACGGAAAGCGGGGTGCCGGATTTTCGTTCGGATGATGGCTTGTACAACGCCAAGCATCAGTACGGAATGTCTCCGGAGGAA
>CAUHLX010000012.1 GCA_959606705.1 uncultured Bacillota bacterium
CTGCGCAGCAGCGCGCTTACTATGGTCAGCCGCTCCGATTCCTCCAGCGTTTCCTTCAGTGATTTCACTCGACCGCTGTGCTCCAGTCCGGTGACCCTGGAGGGGAGATGCTCCACCTTGATCTTGCCGTCGCTGCCGATAAAATTGATCGCCCGTTCCAGCACGTTCTCCAGCTCCCGCACGTTTCCCGGCCAGTCATAGCGCATGAGATACTCCATCGCGCCCTTCGAGACGCCTTCGACCATCAGATTTTCCTTCTGCGCGAATTTTCGGATCAAGGTGTTCACCAGCAGGGGGATATCCGCCTTCCGTTCTCTGAGCGCGGGGATATGCAGGGTCACCACATTGAGCCGATAATACAGATCCGAGCGGAATTTTCCCTCCTGCACCATCTTGTTCAGGCTTTTGTTGGTGGCCGCCACGATGCGCACGTTCACCGGTTCCCTCATGCTGGAACCGATCTTCTGAATCTCCTTATCCTGTAGGACACGCAGCAGCTTAACCTGCATGTCCAGCGGAAGATCGCCGATTTCGTCCAGAAAGATGGTCCCTTTGTGAGCCGCCTGAAACAGTCCGGTCTTGCCCCCTTTTTTGGCCCCCGTAAACGCTCCTTCCTCATAGCCGAACAGCTCCGACTCGATGAGCTGTTCGGGAATCGTTCCACAGTTTACGCAGATAAACGGCATGTTTTTGCGCATGCTGGCTTGGTGAATGGCATGGGCGAACAGCTCCTTTCCCGTTCCGCTCTCCCCTAATATGAGAACGCTGGAATTGGTCTTCGCCACCTTCTTCACCGTCTCCTTTAGGTCCCGCATAAGCTCGCAGCTTCCCGCGATGTCGTCCACGGTATAGCGGGCGGTGTTGATCTTTCCGAAGGTTTTTTTATACAGACTGAGCTCCAGCTCCATGGAATTCATCTTTTCATACAAGGTCCGCAGGTCGCCCATATTGCGGAACAGCACTCGGCCGAAGGCGCCGATCACCTCTCCATCCTTATAGATGGGAATGCGGGAAGCGATCATTTTTTCACCCTTGACCTGCTGAAGCTCACCCGTTTCGGGAATTCCCGTCTTGGTCACGATATCCATCCTGGTATTTTCGATCACCTCGGTGACATGGCGGCCCAGCACCAGCTTTTCATTCACGCCCAGAAACTCCGCGTATGCCTTTGAAAGGCCCTCGATATATCCCTCTTTATCCACGATGACGATCCGCTCGTCTACCGCCGACAGCATGGTTTTCAGCAGGATATCCGCCGCAATTTTCTCTTTTCGTCCGGATCCCTTCATACGCCGTCCTCCCTTCTCCCGTCCTATCTCTTATTGTAGGGATCCCCGGCCGCAAATGCAAGTGTGTTTTATATCAGTCTGCCTCCGCTCCGCGGGTTAACTCTTGATCATCCGCTCCGCAGGTCAGCTCTTGACTATCCACTCTACCAGCCGTTCAAAGACCACCGCGGTCTCCGCCCGCGTGGCGACGCCTTGAGGCTCCAGCGTTCCGGTGTCCGTCCCGTTGAACAGACCAAGCTGTACGGCCAGAAGCATGCTGTCCCGAGCCCAAGGCGAAATTTGACTGGCATCCGCGAAATCGTCCAGGACCTCGTTTCCGGCCTCCACGGACGCTTCTCCCGCCGCGGCCGCGACATAACGGCTTAAAACAGCCGCCAATTCTTCTCTGGTCACGCCCATTTCTCCCCGGAATTCTCCGTTCTCGTCTCCGGCAATCAGCCCCAGCTCCGCGGCCCAGCTCACATCATCGGCGTAAAACGCTTCCGGGTCCATATCCGTAAACAAAAGCTCTGTTTCCGCAGCTTCTTCGTTCCCCTCCAACCGATGAAGAACGGAAGCGATCATCCCTCTGGTCATACTCGCCTCCGGGTCGAACTGCCCCTCCTCGGTCCCGGCAAACAGCTGGTGAGCGGAAACAAATTTTCCCGCTTCTCGAGCCCAGTGCTCGAGGAGGTCCGGAAAATCCCGTCCCCGGTCCACCACTTTAATGGTGGCGGAGGCATCCAGCAGCGCAAACGCCCTTCCGTCCAGCACCGCGGATTTGGGGAGAATCGTCTCCGTTCCATCTGCCTCGATTACGGCTGCCACCCATCCGCTCCCGACTTCGTTCTGAGAAAAGGCCACCATGATCCCGCTTTTCCCAATGACAGCGGGTGCATTTCCTACTCTTACCTCCACGCGGACCGCCCCATCCTCTCGGCGTTCCGCGGCAACCATTATGTGCTCCCCTTCCTGTGCCTCCAATTGCCTCAAGGTCTCCGCCGGCAGGGTGACGGAGGCTACCGGTGTTTCCACCACTACGCTGGCGCCGCTCTTCCGCGCCGCCTCACTCATGGCGTTCTTCGGTATCTCCACCTGCGTCTCATTTACCTCTTCAGGCATCTCCGGCGCGATTACGATCTGTTTCGATCCGTTTTCGGCCGCCTTTTTTTCCAATTCCTCGGCCGTTGAGGCACTGACCGCAGACTGAGCTGTTCCCTGATCTACCGTGCTCTCCGGCCGAACCACCGTGCTCTCCCCTGAATTCTCAGGCTTTGATGTGCCGTTGGCGGAACCGCTATTTCCTCCGGAACCGCCGGAGCTTCCGGAACTTCCCCCGGGGCTTCCGCCCTGATTCGGAGGATCCTTAGGCAGCTGCGCGATGGTCCACACCGCTGCGTCACTGGTCCTGGAATAGCTCAAGCTTCCATTCGGAAGAGTAAACCATTCCTCCGCCGCGTCCGAATCCAACGCCTTAATCGCCGCGTCACTGACCTGCCAGTACTCACCAGCCAAGCCGATCGCCGTGGACCCGTTGGGAACGGCCAAAAAGCCATTGACGGTCAGTGTATCTGACAAAATCAACTGATCGAAATAGGCCAGCGGCGGCACGGTATCCGTACCGCTTCCCAGTCGAAGAACACTCCTCCCCGCCTTGCTTCGCGAGGGCGCTCCGTCCAGCATATTACCACCTACCACCATTTCCGCCTCGCTGTCGAGAAAAGTGATTTCCAGGCCCTTGACCGCTTCCGCGGAAGAATTCTCATCACCGGACTCCCCGCCGCCGATCAGCGCGGAGAAATAAGCCTGATCCGGAGAAAAGGCTCGGTCTCCCTTATATCCGGAAACCGTCAAATCGACGGCGCTCACATTGGCTTGACCGCCGCCGCTGGCGCTGCCGCCGCCATACACGGTCCCGGCACCTGCGCAGTCCGTCAGAATCATCTTGGCCGTTCCTAAAACATCTGCCTGGGAATTGGCGCCGGAAGCGTTTCCGCCTCCGTACAGCGGAGCCGCCGCCAGTCCTCCGAACTGCTCCATTACGGGAATCACCGAACTCGTCACCCGCAATTCCGTCTCTCCCACGGATGCGGAACCGCCGCCGCTGGCGTCTCCGCCGGCCAGCACATAGCCGTAGAGGTTTGAGCAGTCCACCAGCTCCGACCGAACGGTCCCTTTCACCTTTGCGGAACCACCGGAGCTAGCCGAACCACCGCCCCTGACGATCATCGCTTCCGAAGTCCGGACGGAAACCGAGACAGAGCCGGTATCGGCGTGCGTTCCCAAGCCGGAGGAGGCGCCGCCGCCGTACACTTCCCGAACATCCGCGTCCGCGGCTTCGACGGCCGCCATTCCCTTCACATCCGCGTTGGCCGTAACCGCGGGATCCGTGTTGCCGGAGCTGCGATTCGCATTGCCGCCGCCCTGAATAACATAGATGGGCCCGTTGGATCGAACCCAGGTCTCCTCCACGACTGCCTGCGCGGAATAATCCATGGCGTAGGCCTTTCCTCCGCCATACAGGGAATGCCCCTGATCCGTAAATCCCGTATTGGGTTTGGGCACCGTGGAAGGAACATCCAGCCGGGCCGTCCCTCCCACATTCGCGGAAGCCTCTCCTTTTTTTCCTTCGGCGTATCCGCCCCCGTTGGCGTTAACCACTACGGTTCCCGTCACCTTTATGTCGGTGCCGCCGCTCACGTTGGCGGAATGGGTTCCGTCCGAATACCCACCCCCGTAAATACGGCTGAGGTAGGCATTCTCCACCGTCACGCTGGTGCTGCCGTCCACATCCTCGTTCTTGGCGCCTCCATAGACGATCCCGCCTCTGATATTCACCTCTGACAGCTGCCGCCCATTTTCATCGAACACCAGCACTTTGTCGTCCACCGCCTTGATTACAATGGGAATCCCCCTGGCGTAAACCGTGGTCCCCTCCACCAAAATCTCCGGCGCTTCCGAAGACAGCATAGCCTCCGAAACCGGCGCCACTTCCGAGAGAATTTCCGAAGCCGGCGCCACTTCCGAGAGAATTTCCGAAGCCGGCGCTGCTTCCGCGTCTACCGCAAACACGGTCCCCCCGGGGAGGGAGACCGCTAATAAACCAATTATGAAAAGAGCCAGCTTCCTCTTAATTCGTTCAAAATACCACATGTGATTCCAAACCCTTTCTCTGTCCGCATCACTGCAAAATATCGTTACATAAAATAGCTATTGCTTTTTCATTATATCATTTTCGTGTTCCATTCGGCACGGAATTTTTTAACTTCTCACCACATTGTGCTCATTACCGCACATTATTTTCCTTAAACTGTTAATTTTTGTTGCGTAATCCTCACTTTCTTTTCCGGAAAAACAATTTTATCCCCAAACGGGCCGATCCTTCGCTTATTCCCAAAGAGAAACCGTAAAAAATACGGCGTCCCTTCAATCCGACGGACGCCGTATTTCCTTCCGTTTTTTATTTGCTGTCTTCGTTTTCCTTCCGCGGTCCGCCATGCGCACCGCCCGGACCTCCGCCGAAGCCTCCCGTTCCCGCGGAAGCTTCCTCCCCGGTATCGGTGATCGCCGTCACCGTCTTGGACAGGGTGACCGAAGTCAGAGGCACGTCGCCGGTCCCGGAATCGATTTGATAGGTCTCCCCTTGAATCAAGTCAGGACTGCTGATCAGAACCGCCTGATAATCCTTGACCGGGGTTACGCTGACCACTTGGCTGCCGTCTGATGCCGCCAACCGAAACTCCGTGCCTGCGGTCTGTGTCTGAGTAAACGTCACGCTCAACGCACTCTGGGAGGAGGTCTCTCCCGGCAACTGCAGCATCCCCGCGCTGCCTGCGGCAATCAGCAGTCCCCCGTTCACCGCCAGTGTTCCGTCGCAGTCCAGACATCCGTTTCCCCCGCCGGTGGGTCCGTCTATGATGACCGTTCCTCCGTCAATGGTCAGGTCGCCGTTGGAATCCAAGCCGTCACCCTCGGCGTTCACATACAAGCTGCCTCCGACGATGTGGAGCAGCTCGCTGCCGCTTTCCCGAAAGGAATCCTGTGCCCCCCTTCCGCTGTCGCTTCCGCCGGCGGAATTGACGCCGTCATCCGTGGATTTCAGCTTCGTCGTACCGCCTGATATAAGCACCTGCGCGCCTTCCAAGCCTTCGTAGCTGAGTGAAATATCGATGGTACCGCCATCGATTACCAAGATATGATCCGCGTGAATTCCGTCGTCTCCGCTGGCCAGCTTCAGTTCTCCCGCGATCACCGCCGCACTGCCGTTGCTGTGCAGGGCGTCGTCAAAGCTGTCGATGGTGATGCTTCCGCCGCTGACGATCAGCGCGGTTCCTGCTTTCAAACCTTTTGTGCTGTCACTTTCGACCTCCGCGGTATCAACCGCGGTATCCGTGACAAGTGCGGCGCCTTCCTGCGGCCGTTCGGGCGGCTGACCATCCGGAAGCGGTTCGAGCAACTGACCATCCGGAAGCCGTTCGGGCGGCTGGCCGTCCGAAGCGTTCTGCCGATTCCGTCCGCTCCCCGGCCCCCGTTGGAACGCCCCCTCTCCACTGAGTCCGCCGCCGGGTCCGCCGAAGCCCTGGCCGCTCCCGCTGTTGGCCTTGGCTTCCTGGCTGGCACTGCCGTCGCCCGTATGAATATCGAAGGTACCGCCATTGGTTTGAAGAACGGTCTCCGCTTGAATTCCGTCGTTTCCCGCGGTAATCTTAAAGGAGCCGCCGTCGATTACCACGAAGCCCTTCGTTTCGTCGGTGTCGTTATTGGACTTGATCCCGTCCTGGCCCGCTTCGATGTTCAAAACGCCATCCCGGATCGCCACCGAATCCTTTCCGCGAATTCCGTCCCCCGCCGCGGTCACATTCAGCGTCCCTCCCGTGATCACCAGATCATCCTTCGAAGTAATGGCATGTTTGTAATTTCCCCTAACGGTGAGGGTCCCCGCCCCGTTGATGATCAGGTCGTCCTTGCTGAACACCGCGGCATTGGGTTCGTCTTCCGTCTCGTCCGCAAAAACGTATTCCGTTCCGTCCGTCACGGTGTTTTCACTGCCTTCCGCCAATGTCAAGATCACCTGATCCGCCTGTTTCACATACAGCGGAGCGCTGTTTTCACAGGTCAGAGCAACCCCGTTGAGAATCAGCCGAACCCCATCCTCCTTTCCCGCTTCCACGACCACCTGACCATTGGTCAGTTCCCCGCTGAGCGCGTAGGTTCCCGCTGCGGAAATCGTCAGCACTCCGTTGTCAAAAGTAACGCCCGACGCAGATTTTTCGTCATTTTCAGCAGCCGTAATCCGTGCCGTGGTTCCGGACAGGACCACCGAAACCGCCTCACCTGCGTCCCATTCTCCGTTCAAAGCCTCACTCAGATACTCCATAGTCACCGCGGACTCCAATACCGTGTCCAGCAGTCCCTTTGTTTCTCCCGCCGCCGCGGTTCCCGTCCCACAGCCCAGCAGACCGCCGACCATGGCCAGCATGGCGCAGAGGGCCGCAACCCGTTTGCCTATCATTCTCTTTCTCATTTTGTTATGTAGCATGCAATGCCTCCCTTTCCGCTTCCGACTCTACCGCTTCTGACCCTACAGCGCTTCCTTGCTCACCGGAATTCGCCCACAGACGATATTCAGATTTCCGTTTCGGCACCGCAGCTGATCGATGAACGGCTTTTCGATTCCGTTTTCCTTCAATATGATGTGATAACGCAGCTCGTACATGCTGCCCATGTTGGTGGTCCTTACCTGCACCAGCTCCGCGGCCTTGGTGTACTGCTGAAACAGATCGTCAAAGATCCCGTCGTATTCCAAATTCTCCGGAATGGTGATTTTCAGTTCCTTTTCCGCCTTTTTCCCCTCGCCGAAACGAACGGCGGACAGCAGTACGGTGGCCAGACCGATCACCACTAGAAACAGCAGCGCGTAAGCCAGATAGCCCATTCCCGTAGCCAATCCGATGGCCATGGCAAAAAAGATACTGCTGATTTCTCTGGCGCTTCCCGGCACCGAACGAAACCGTACTAAGCTGAACGCCCCCAGCACCGCAACTCCTGTTCCCAGGTTGCCATTGACCAGCATGATCACCACCTGAACCATGGCCGGCATCAAAGCCAGCGTCATGACAAAGCTTTTGTTGTACACGTTGCGGAACATGTAAACGCAGGCGACTCCCATTCCCAGCACCAAGGAAGCCATGGTGCAAATCAGCAAATCTGTCAAGGCGACGGCCTCCGCAGTCTGTTCGGCCGTATTCAGTATACTCTCAAGCACAGATAATCCCTCCATTCTGTTCCGGCACCGCCAGAAATTTTTGATAACAGGTTCCGTATTTGGAAAACGAGGTGGGGAAAATCGCCAATTCCGCCAAAATGGCTGACAGCCAGACCGGCATGGCTCCCGGTATTTTGATCTCCATCAGGATCTCTCCGGGGTCCGTGACAAACTGTCCCCAGTCTCCCCCGGACAAATCCAGCTGCCGGTCCCGCCAGCGAAGCTTCTGGTCAAAGGTGATCCGCAGCTGCGGATTTTCCCGTCCTTAAAAGGCGATTCGATCATAGCCCAAGTACACCTTGGCCGCTGGCTGATACCGTTTGAGAAACCAGTCAATCTCCGCGAGGATCTGCCGGTCCGCTCCCTTCGGTTCCGCTAAGCGTCCGCGCAGGAGCATCCGTTTGCGGTTCATTTCATCCGCACCCAGAAACGATTCCACCAGGTTCAGCGGCAGAGATACGCGGCGTTTGTACACCACTCCCGCATATTTCTTTTTCAGTTCTAAAAAGACCCGATCGGTCCGGTTCGGAATCCCGTAGCTCCTCAGACGCAGCTTTTCTTTATACCGCGGCTTCTCCAACGAGGTGCGAATCAACTGGTAATCCTCCGTATCGTAATACAGATTGCAGATGGTGTGCAGTCCGTAATCGTCCTGAATAAAATATGGTTCCAGACGCTCCAGCAGCAGCTCCCACTGAAAGCGGCTCATCCGGTATTTCTTTTCATATCGTTGAAACACGCTTTGATATTCTTTCATAACGCTCCCCCAATTCCTTGCCTCCCTTCCCGTGTTACAATGGGAAAAAGGGATGTTTTTCAGACGACTCGTCGCCGTTTGACTTGCCCCTATGATACCGTTCCTAACTGAAATTAGTCTGAAAAACAGGCTTCAGACTAATTTCAGGTTTTTTCGGTACAATTGTAAAATAGAAGCGATCGATCCAGGTGGAAAATTGATTGGGAAAGAACGGGTGAAGCAGATGCGAATTTTGATCGTTGAGGACGAGATCCGGCTGGCGGAAGCGCTGGGACAGATCATGGCGGAGCAGCGCTACGGAGCTGACGTGGTGTATGACGGAGAGGATGGACTGGCTTATGCCCTGAGCGGCGATTACGATGTGATTGTTTTGGATGTCATGCTGCCCAAACGGAACGGCTTTGAAGTGGTAAAGGAGCTCCGAGCCAACAAGCTCGCCACACCGGTGCTGATGCTCACCGCACGGGATGAAATTTCGGACAAAGTGACCGGCTTGGACTGCGGAGCGGACGATTACATGACGAAGCCCTTTGCTCCGGAGGAGCTTTTGGCGCGGATCCGTTCCCTTTCCCGCCGTCAAGGTGATGTTGTCCCGGAGGAATTGACCTTCGCGGATCTCACCCTCTCCCTTTCCGCCCGAACGCTGTCCCGCGGTGCAAAATCCGTTCACTTAGGTTATAAAGAATTTGAGGTTCTGCGGCTTCTGATGTCCAACCCGAGGATGGTGGTACCCAAGGAGGATCTGATTACCAAGGTCTGGGGAACGGAGTCCGGCGCCGAGGACAACAATGTGGAAGCCTATATTTCATTTCTGCGGAAGAAATTTTTCTTTCTTGGTTCCGAGGTGAGCATCGGAACGGTACGCAAGGTGGGCTACCGTCTGGAGGAAACAAAATGATGATTCGCAAGCTGCGCGCAAAGTTCGTCCTCATCAACATGCTCCTGGTAACCCTGGTGCTCCTGATCGTCTTCGGCGCTCTTTGCTTCGCCAACTACCAGCGTCTCGAAACTCAGAGTCAGGAGGCCATGCGTCAGGCACTCCAGCACACCGGCGGACAGGGTGCTCCAAAGCCGGAGATCGCAGGCAAAGATTTTCAAGGAAAGCCTCCGCAAAAGCCTCGCTCCATGGTCCCGGTGTTCTGTGTCACGCTGGATTCTCAGCTGGAAATCAACCAGGTGTTTGCCGACAACGTGGAGGTCTCCGATCTGGTGGTTCGGCAGGCGGTGGATCAGGTATTGACACAGCGGGGAGGCTCTCAAGCGTTAGAGGCCGAACAGCCTTCCGGCTCGGAGCAGGCTCCCGAGTCCGAACAGACTGCGGAAGCCCCGCAGGACTCCCCTCGCTTCGAGGCTTCTCCGCCTTCGGGGGGCACCCTTTCCGACCTGAACCTACGCTATCTGTGGGAAAACACCCCTTCCGGCAGCAAGATCGCTTTCGCCGATCGCTCCTGGGAAAAGGAATCCATGCTGAGCACCCTGGCGACTTCCTTTTTTGTAGGACTGGCCGGCCTGAGCGCCTTCTTTTTGATCAGCCTGTTCCTCTCTTACTGGGCACTGCGCCCGGTGGAACGAGCCTGGGAACAGCAGCGGCAGTTTGTGGCGGACGCCTCCCACGAGTTGAAAACACCCCTCACGGTCATCTTAGCGAACACGGGCATTCTCTTATCCCATCAAGATGACCCGATTAAGCGGCAGGTCAAATGGGTGGAATACATTCAGGCCGAGGCCCAGCGGATGAAACAGCTGGTGGAAGACCTGCTGTTTCTGGCGAAATCCGACGCGGCCAAATCCACCCTCAAAAAATCCTCCGCGCCGGCATCGCCTCCGGCTGCTGATCGGCTCAATTTCAGCGATCTGGTGTGGAGCAGTCTGCTTCCCTTCGAATCGCTGGCTTTCGAACAGGGAGTGAGCTTGGACAGTGAGATCGAATCCGACTTATACTTAAATGGAAACGAAGCCCAGCTAAAACAGCTGGTGGCCATTCTGCTGGACAACGCCTGCAAATACGCGGGGAGCGGCGGAGCGGTTCACTTGACGTTAAAACGCACCGATCACCGAAAGCAGCCCCTCCTGCTAGCGGTTCGCAACACCGGTGATCCGATCCCTCCGGAACAGCTTCCGTACTTGTTCGAACGTTTTTATCGAGCGGATGAATCCAGAGTGCGCACTCAAGGCGGCTACGGACTGGGACTGTCCATCGCCAAATCCATTGTGGAAGCCCATCATGGAAAATTGAAGGTCGAAAGCACCCGGGAAACCGGAACTACGTTTCTCGTTCAGCTGCAGGGATGATTATGTGGTGTGAAATCGAAATTCCACTGGATGCCATGCGGGAAAGACATTATAAAATTTACAGGTATTGTGGTATACTAAATTATGCCTATGGCAGAAAGTGAGGCAAGCCGAATGACTCTTGACGAAATTTTACAAGGTGAATCAAAAAATATGGAGTTTAAGTCGGAGCTTCCAAAGAAGAGTGACCGCTACATGAAATCCATTATTTCCTTTGCAAATACCAGTGGCGGAAAGCTTGTGATCGGCATCGATAACGAAACGGGCAAAGTAATTGGTGTCGAAAAGGAAGCTGTCTTTCAAATAATGGACAGCATTGCCAACGCAATATCCGATTGCTGTGAGCCGCAAATCGTGCCGGATATTACCTTTCAGACAATTGATGGGAAAAGCATCGTAGTGGTACAAATCCATCCGGGTGCTAATCGTCCGTACTTTCTGAAAACCATAGGGAAAGAAAAAGGGACCTATATTCGGGTTGCCGGTACTTCTCGGCCGGCAGATCTGATAAAAGTCAAAGAGTTGGAACTGGAAGGTTCAAATTTATCCTGGGACGAAATGACCTGCGTCGGATATGGAGTAACACCTCAAGCCATTGAAAAATTATGTCTGGATATCCGCACTTATATGCTGCATTCCGTATCATCAGAGGAAGAAAAGAATGCCGTCCCCAACATAACGAAGGATCAACTGCTGAATTGGAAAATTCTAAAAAATATCGATAACGAGTTGCTTGCAACCAATGCTTTTGTATTGCTGACCAGCGACTATTTTCGTTTCGCCAGAATTCAGTGTGCCCTCTTCAAAGGGGTGGACCGAGATGAATTTATTGATAAAAAAGAGTATTCGGGCCCTTTATATGAGCAGATCGAAGCCGCCTACCAATTCGTACTTCGTCACATCAATCGAAGCGCGGAAATAGAGGGATTAATACGTAAAGAAAGATATGAGCTTCCTGTTGGTGCAATCCGTGAAATGATCATAAACGCTCAATGTCATCGTAATTTTATGGATCATTCCTGTGTGCAGGTTGCCCTCTTTGATGACCGTTTGGAGGTTACTTCCCCCGGCATGCTTTATGGTGGGCTGACGTTAGAAGAAGCAATGAGCGGACGTTCCAAAATCCGAAATCGGATCGTAGCGGAAGCCTTTAGCCGTATGGAGCTAATTGAGGAATGGGGAACAGGAATTCGTAGAATTATGAAACGCGCGGAAGAGTATGGTTTACCAGCACCGGAGTTTTTAGAAATCGGCGACACATTCCGAGTCAATCTGTTTCGAAAGACGGATAAAAAGCCGATAAAAGCCGATAAAAAGCCGATAAAAGCCGATAAAAAGCCGATAAAAGCCGAACGATTGGAAGCAATTCTATCCTATGTTCAAGAGCATGGCAGCATCTCGAATCGCGAGGCAAGAGAACTTCTCGATCTGGCGGAATCCACCACAAAGCGCATCTTAAAACAGATGGTTCAAGACGCATTGCTGCAGGAAGAAGGAAAACGAAAGGACCGCATTTACGTTTTAAAATAAAAATCATATACGGCCATTCATTCACGAAAAAAACCCGGACCACCTCAAGGCAGTCCGGGTTTTCTATTGGTGTTCTATGAATGCTGCGATTGGCCCGTTCCCTTCCGCGCGATGCGTTCACACGGCACAGCGGGGTCCGTTGATCCGCCTTCGGCTTATGCCTCGGCAGCCAGCTTCTTGTAGCCTTCCAGCCGTTCCTTGGCGTCAGCTTCCGCCTTTTGGAACAGTTCCTCCGCCTTATCCGGGAATTCCTTCGCCAGAGAGGAGTAACGAACCTGATCCATGATGAAATCTCTGAAGGATTCGGTGGGTTCTTTGGAATCCAGAATGAACGGATTCTTGCCCTGCTCCTTCAGCTCCGGATTGAACCGGAACATCTGCCAGTAACCGCAAGCCACCGCGTCCTTGGTGTTCTCCTGAGTCTTGCCCATGCCCTTCTTCATACCGTGGTTGATGCAGGGAGCGTAGCAGATGATCAGGGACGGACCATGATAGCTTTCCGCTTCGGTGATGGCCTTCATGAACTGATTCTTGTCTGCGCCCATAGCAACCTGAGCTACGTAAACGTATCCATAGGTCATAGCCATGCGGCCCAGATCCTTTTTCTTGGTCTTCTTGCCGGAAGCCGCGAACTTGGCGATTGCCGCAGCCGGAGTCGCCTTGGAGGACTGACCGCCGGTGTTGGAGTAAACCTCGGTGTCGAATACCAGAACGTTGATATCCTCGCCGGAAGCCAGAACGTGGTCCAGACCGCCGTAACCGATATCGTAGGACCAGCCGTCGCCGCCCAGGCACCATACGGATTTCTTCACCAGGAAGTCCTTCTTCGCCATGATCTCGTCCGCCAGAGCCTTGCACTCGTCGCACAGGGAGGCGTTTTCGATGGCCGCAACCACCTTGTCGCTGATCTCTCTGGAGTTGGCGCCTTCATCCATGTTGGCCAGCCATTCTTCACAGGCAGCCTTCACTTCGGCCGGAGCGTTCTTTTCCAGCAGGGCTTCCATGGAAACCTTAATTTTATCTCTCATCTGCGCTACGCCGGTAGCCATGCCCAGACCGTATTCCGCGTTGTCCTCGAACAGGGAGTTCGCCCAAGACGGACCTCTGCCATTGGCATCCTTGCAGTACGGCATGGACGGAGCGGAACCGCCCCAAATGGAGGAGCATCCGGTGGCGTTGGCGATCATCATCCGGTCGCCGAACAGCTGGGTAACCACCTTGATGTAAGGAGTCTCGCCGCAGCCCGCGCAAGCACCGGAGAATTCGAAGTACGGCATTGCGAACTGGCTGCCCTTGACGGATTTCTTATCCATGATGCTGTCCTTCACAGGAACGGTCATGGCGTAATCCCAGTTGTCAGCTTCGTTCATCTGGGTGCCCAGCGGCTTCATTACCAGAGCCTTGGTCTTGGACGGGCAGATGTCGGCGCAGTTGCCGCAGCCCATGCAGTCCAGAGCGGAAACCTGCATTCTGAATTCCAGACCTTCAAAGCCCTTGCCGGTCGCTTTCAGAGTCTTGAAGTCGGCCGGAGCCTTCGCCTTCTCGTCCGCGTTGACCAGAACCGGCCGGATGGCGGAATGGGGGCAAACGAAGGAGCACTGGTTGCACTGGATACAATTTTCGGGAATCCATTCCGGAACGTGTACGGCAACGCCTCTCTTTTCGTAAGCGGAGGTACCGGAGGGGAATTCGCCGTCCGCACGATCAACAAAGGTGCTGACCGGCAGATTGTCGCCTTCCTGACGATTCATGGGAACCAGAACCTCTTCAATAAACTGAGGTGCGGATTTCTTCGCTTCATTCTTATCCTCGGCGTTAGCCCAGTCAGCGGGAACTTCCACTCTGTGCAGACCGTTGACACCCTGGTCCACCGCGTCCTGATTCATCTTGACGATCTTCTCGCCCTTCTTCCCATAGGCGGAGACGATGGATTCCTTCAGATAAGCCACGGCTTCTTCCACCGGAATAACATTGGCCAGCTTGAAGAACGCGGACTGCATGATCATGTTGATGCGGTTGCCCAAACCGATCTTCTCCGCAACCTCGGTGGCGTCGATGGTGTAGAATTCAATGTTGTTTTTCGCGATGTAGCGCTTCATGGAAGCCGGCAGGTTTTCACCCAGAGCCTTGTCGTCCCAGATGCAGTTCAGAACGAACTTGCCGCCCTTCTTCAGACCCTTCAGCAGGTCATACTGATTCACGTAAGCCTGATTGTGGCAAGCCACGAAATCCGCTTCGTTGATCAGGTAGGTGGATTGAATGGGGTTTTTGCCGAATCTCAGATGGGAGATCGTTACGCCGCCGGACTTCTTGGAGTCGTAGGAGAAGTAACCCTGCGCGTACAGGTCGGTCTTGTCGCCGATGATCTTGATGGCCTGCTTGTTGGCGCCAACGGTACCGTCGGAACCCAGTCCCCAGAACTTGCAGCGGATGGTGCCTTCCGGCTCGGTGGCGATATCCACGGTGGGCAGGGAGGTATTGGTCACGTCGTCGATGATGCCGATGGTGAACTGATCCTTCGGCTGAGCTTCCTTCAGGTTGTTGTAAACGGCAACGATCTGGCCGGGAACGGTATCCTTGGAACCCAGACCATAGCGGCCGCCATAAACCTCGGGAGCGTTCTTATCATTGTAGTACATGGTCTTGACATCCATGTAGAGCGGATCGCCGATGGCACCCGGCTCCTTGGTGCGGTCCAGAACCGCGATTCTCTTTACGGAAGCCGGAATGACCTTCTTCAAAGCTTCTACGGAGAACGGACGATACAGTCTTACCTTGACCAGACCGATCTTCTCGCCTTTGGCCAGCAGCACGTTCAGAGTCTCTTCGATGGTCTCGCAGACGGAACCCATGGCAATGATGATGTTTTCCGCATCGGGAGCGCCCACGTAATCGAACAGATGATAATTTCTGCCGGTCAGCTTATTGATCTCGGCCATGTAGTTTTCTACGATGCCCGGAACCGCTTCAAAGTATTTGTTGGAAGCTTCTCTCGCCTGGAAGAAAATGTCCGGATTCTGCGCCGTTCCTCTGATGACCGGATGCTCCGGATTCAGAGCGTGGTCGCGGAACCGCCGCACCGCTTCCATGTCGGTGATTTCTTTCAAGTCGTCATAGTTCAGCAGCTCCACCTTCTGAATCTCGTGAGACGTCCGGAACCCGTCGAAGAAATGCAGGAAAGGAACGCTGCCTTTGATGGTGGACAGATGCGCAACCGCGCCCAGGTCCATTACTTCCTGAACGGAGCTGGAGCACAGCAGGGCGAAACCGGTCTGCCGGCAAGCCATGACGTCGGAATGATCTCCGAAGATACACAGCGCATGAGCCGCCAGAGTTCTTGCGGAAACGTGGAACACGCCGGGAAGCAGCTCGCCGGCGATCTTGTACATATTGGGAATCATCAGGAGAAGGCCCTGGGAGGCTGTATATGTAGTGGTCAGTGCGCCAGCCGCCAGTGATCCGTGTACCGTACCGGATGCACCCGCTTCGGACTGCATCTCAACAACCTTTACTTCCTGACCGAAGATGTTCTTCTCACCGTGAGCGGCCTTTTCGTCAACCACTTCAGCCATCGGCGAGGAGGGGGTGATCGGATAGATTGCCGCTACGTCCGTAAATGCATAAGATACGTACGCGGCGGCTGTGTTGCCATCCATTGTTTTCATCTTTTTCTGTGCCATAATTTACTCTCTCCTTTGATAATATTGACATGTTCAACGTGACAAGACGAAATTCCCGTCACGAACATTCTCATACATTTTGATTATAGTACGATTGATTTTAATAATCAAGGACAAGGGGCAAACCAAAATCCACGATTACCGAAAAACGTAAAATCTAAGGCAGATATTCCGAATTTCTTTCAATTCGTCCGTGACCCGTCCGATTTTTTCATTCTTCCGGTAAAATATTATGGTTTCATCCCCTTCGGGATCCTTCCAGATAGGATATTCCTCCCCTTTTCGATCCTTTAATAAATAGTCTTGCTTATCTGACTTGCCGGAATTTCTATGGAATTCTTCCATATCCTCCGTAAAATCATGCCGGCTGACCATCACCGGCAGGTCGCCGCCCACCGCAAATTCCGGCCGCAGGCCGTGAAAGTCCATCGCGGCCGCCTGTGCCGCCGACCGCTCGTGAGAAACCGTTCCGCCTGCCAGCCCCAGCTCCGCTGCAAAAGCGAAGTCCGCGCTGTTGTACAGATTCAAACCGTAGTCTCCGTAAACCGGAATTTCCGCCTCCAGAAACGGTCTCAGCCAGCCCAGATTTCCCACGGAGATTCCGCCGTAGACTTTCCCCAGCCGGCACAGCTCGTCGAAATGCTCTCTCAGTATCCGGTCGTGACGGCCCTGGGTCACCTGAGGGAGCGTGAGGATCAAGCGTTTGCCCGAGCCGCCGGCGTCCGCGGACGCAGCGGCAGCTTCGATCCACCCCCGCCGCTCCGAAGACAGGAAATCAGTATATGGCACATAATACCGATCGTATCCGGCTCGCCGACCGCTTAATTCGTCGGCTAATTTCCTATAAAATTCAGGGGTCGTTCGGAAGAGATAGAGACTGGTACCGAACCTTTCGGCACCGGGGACGCTCTTTCGGTCATCGGCGTGCTGAGCGCCCTCCTCCCTTTCGGCTTCCCTCAGCGGCCCGCAGTCTCCGCCGCGGCCCACCGCCCGCGCAAGCTCCGCCTGAGCCTGTGCCCGCCGTTCTTGGGAAAACACCGTTCTTCCCTCGATCCGTTTCCTCTCCAATTCCTCGAGCACCGTTCTTCGCAAACGATTGAGCAGGGATGCCGGCACGGAGATGCCCTCCTCGACCAGGGCCTCGAATCCCTCCAAACGGAACGGAGTCCCTCCGGTCTTGGAAAGCTGCGCCCGGGCGCTTTCCTCAGTAAGCGGCCGGTTGACAGCCGGCTCAGCCGCCGTTCCCGCCCCCGCGGACACTTGATGTCCGTCTCCATCTCGAGCCGTCAGACGGACCTCCCTTGTGGTCCCCGCCTCCAGCGTAAAGAATACCGGCGTCTTGCGGCCTTCTTTTTCCGCAGTCCCGCTTTTGTTCTCGTAGCTTTCCCTGGCGGCCAGCAGCTGGCGTTTTTCCGAAATCCGCAGGAGGGGGTCGCCCGTTCGGATTTGACCTCCCGGAACCGGCGCGATGTCTCCCAGGATCACCGTTTCACCGGCCGCTCCCTGACGAATCCGCTCTCCGCCGCGCTTCATAAAGGTAATCACGTTTCCCGGGAGACGTTCTCCCGCCGGGGACTGCGTTTGAATTTCCACTCCGTCTCCAAGGCTAAGACTGCGAGTCAGACGGACCGTGATCTGCCGCGGACCTGGGCCCGCAGCTGTCACCGTACCGAGAGGCAGGCCCTGATGCTTGGACATCGCCCCCGACATCAGGCCGCTTCCGGGATTGCCATTCCAATACCCCGAGGTGAACGTCCCTCTGCTGAAAATCTGCCGCAGGG
>CAUHLX010000013.1 GCA_959606705.1 uncultured Bacillota bacterium
AAAATCGACGCCTACCCGGGCAAATCCTTCCCGGGGCAGATCACGGAGATCGATCAGACCACCCAGACCTATTTTTCCGGAACCTCAAGCTTTTCCACCAGCGGAACCTACACCAAAGTCACCCAGTTGATTCCCATTAAAGTAACCATAGAAAACAGTGAAAATCTCCCTCTGGCCTTCGGAATGAACGCCACGGTAAAGATTCATTTGAAATAGGAGGACTGATCGGAAATGAAACGAAACATAAGATTCGGCTTAATTCTGCTTCTGCTGCTCACCGGTCTGCTGGCCGGCTGCGGACAGAACTCGCAGCAGATTGAAGTGACGACCGCCGCCGCCAAGACGGAGGGAGACCTGTCGGACCTCTCCTGGAACGGCACGATTCAAGCTCTGCACCAGGTAGACGTGGTCCCCGGCGGAACCGGGAAGGTCACTTCGATTGCCGTGGCGGAGGGTCAGACCGTACATCGGGGCGCCACCTTGTTCACCCTGGACACCGTGGACGCTCAGCTCCAGGTGAAGCAGGCACAGGCCGGCTTGAACGCCGCGAACGCGGCCCTCAACAGCGCCGCGGCCTCCCGCGCTCAGAACACCGCCGTGCTCCCGGCACAGATCGCCTATGACGATGCCAAGGCTAATTACGATCGGATCGATTCTCTGTATCAGGCAGGAGCGGCTTCCAAGGTAGACCGTGACAGCGCAAAATCCAAGATGGACACAGCCTATGCCCAGCTGGAGGCGGCACAGCTCAATGAGAACAGCACCTACGACAACGCTCAGGCCCAGGCGGCCAGCGCCAAAGCGAATTTGGACATCGCCGCCAAGCGGCTCAGCGACTGCACGGTTACCGCCCCCATCGACGGGCGGATCACCAAGGTCAACGTGGAAGTGGGCGCCTTGGCCTCCGCTCAGGCCCCCGCCGTCACCATCGTCGACGACAGCGGCGAAGAAGTGGTCATTCAGGTGACGGAAGGTGACCTGGGACGGCTGGCCGCAGGAACACCCATGGAGATCCGCGTACAAGCGCTGAACGAAACACTGGCCGGTTCCGTTTCGGAAATCGCCACCGCGGGAGATCCCGCCA
The DNA here is from genome assembly GCA_959606705.1 of uncultured Bacillota bacterium. GTDB lineage: Bacteria > Bacillota > Clostridia > Peptostreptococcales > Anaerovoracaceae > CAUHLX01. The sequence continues at coordinate 1,085 of CAUHLX010000013.1, forward strand.
CGGGAATGTTTGATGTCAAGGTTCTTCTGAACGCACCGGGCCCCGAGGTTCTTCCGGGAATGACCGCTTCCGTCCGAGCCGCCGGCAGCTCTCCCTCTACGGCGGTCTACGTTCCCGCTAAAAGCGTTCACAGCGCCGATTCAGGCGAAACCTGGGTCTATCTGGCAAAGGATTATCACGCAGTCAAGCAAGCCGTGACCGCAGGTTCCAAGAAAAACGCCTATGTTGAAATAACGAAGGGTCTGACGGCAGGTGACTCCGTAATCGTTCAAAACAGCGGCACTCTGAAGGATGGCGTCCCCATCCGCATCATCACCGCCGAATCCCAGCAGAAAGAAGGCAGTCCTCAATGAATCGAACGTGTATCACCATCGGCAGGCAGTACGGCAGCGGCGGCAGAGAAATCGGAAAGCGTCTGGCGGAACGGCTGGAGCTTCCTTTCTATGACCGGGAGCTTCTTCTGATCGCGGCGGAGGGCTCGGGAATCGATCTCAGCGTCCTGGAGGATTTCGATGAAAAACATTCCGACGGCCTGCTTTACAACTTTGCCATGCTGGCCAATTCCCTGCGCGATCCCGAAGCCGGCACCCTCCCCCACGCCATTTTTCAAGCGGAGTGCGAAACCATCGTCTGGCTGGCCAGACAGCGGCCCTGTATATTCGTAGGCCGCTGCGCGGACTACGCCTTAAAAGACGTTTGCCCCTCCCTGCGGGTTTTCCTCTGCGCCTCTTCCTTCGCGGAGCGGAAGCGCCGGGTGCTGGAGCAGGATGGAATCGACCCGAAAAACGTAGAAAAATACATCAATCGTATCGACATGCAGCGCAACAGCTATTATAATTTCTTTACCGGACAGGAGTGGGGTTCCATGGAAAACTACGACCTGTGCCTCAACAGCACCACCTTGGGCTATGACCGCTGTGTGGATCTGATTGCCCATCTGTGGGAAACGAATCGGACAGGAGAATAATCGATGAAGAAAATAGAAACCATTGCCATTGCCGGCGCCGGCGCTCTGGGAGTCATGTTCGGCCGGAGCCTGACTCTGAATCTGGGAAGAGAACGCGTCTGTTTCGCGGCGGACGCCAAACGCGCAGAACGCTATCGAACGGACGGTTTCCTCTGCAACGGGCTGGCTTGCGCGTTCCGCTACGAGGTCCCCGATCAAGATTCCCATCCGGTGGATCTGGTCATGTTTACGGTAAAGTTCACCGGAATCGAAGAAGCCATCCGGCTGGTCCGCCCACTGGTCGGCCCCCACACCGTGATCCTCTCCCTTCTCAACGGGATTGCCAGCGAGGATGTCCTGGCGGAGGCCTTCGGGGAAGAGCACGTTCTGTACTGCGTCGCCCAAGGGATGGACGCCATGAAGGAGGGCAATCGGATCTCCTATGAAAATATGGGAGAGCTTCTGATCGGTCCCCGGAGCGGCGGCCAGAGCGAAATGACCGCCGCCGTAAAAGAAGTTCTGGAAGAGGGACAGATCCCCGTGCGGATTCCCGAAGACATCCGATACGCGCTCTGGAACAAGCTGATGCTCAACACCGGTGTAAATCAGACGGTGGCCGTCTACGAAGGGACCTACGGAACCGTTCAAAAGGAGGGCGAGCCCCGTCGTACCATGCTGGCGGCCATGGAAGAGGTCCGTCAGACGGCCGCCTGCGAAGGCGTCACCCTTACCGAAGCGGACATCCGCGGCTGGCTGACTTTGCTGGAAAGCCTCAATCCCGAGGGAATGCCTTCTCTACGCCAAGATACCAAAGCCCATAGGAAAACGGAAGTCCTGCTGTTTTCGGGCACCATCCGCCAGCTGGGACGCAAGCATGGGCTCCCCACCCCCGTCAACGATTTCCTTTACCGCCGCATCCGGGAAATCGAAGCCGCGTATTAGATTTTTTTGAAAAAAAATCGCCGCCGTCATCCCTTGATATCACCGCCTTCCAAAACCGCTCAGGAGTTTTTCAAAACTGTCTGAGCGGTTTTTTATCTTGACAGCTTAACCGACAAATGTTACAGTAATATTACAATTGTTACAGTCATATTACAGAATCTTTGCGATTTCATTGCGAAAACCAGAGAACGGAATACGAAAGAAAAGAAAAGGAACGAAATGATGGTGGATGAAAAACACACAAATCGCCTGTGCAAATTTTTCGCGGTTCTGATCTGCGTAATGCTCATGGGACAAGCAGTCTATGCTGATACCGATGGAGCGCAGGAAACAGCAAACGTTATCACTGTAGGGACGGTCAGCACGGACGTACTGAATGTTCGTGAAAGCGCCGGTACGGACAAAGCCCTCGTGGGCAAGCTGTACGGTGGGGAGCAGGTTATCATCGGTGCTTCCGCAAGCGGTTGGTATTACATAGCAACTTCTAAAGTAGTCGGCTGGGTTTCCGGCGATTACATCTCTGACGTCAAGACCATGACCCAAGAAGAGTATGATGCTCAAAAGACAAATATCGGTTCCGACGTAGTGACCTACGCCAGGCAGTTTCTGGGCAAGCCCTACCGCTCCGGCGGCAACGGACCCAATTCCTTTGACTGCTCCGGTCTGGTAAAATACGTGTACGGACATTACGGAATCAGCACTCCTCGTTCTTCCAGCTCCTTCAGCAGCTACGGAACGACCGTTTCTCTCTCCGAGGCCCAGCCCGGCGATATCATGTGCTACCGGACCGGCGGCAACGGGGGCGGCATCTCCCACGTAGGGATCTACGCAGGCAACGGAGAACTGATCCACGCTTCCACCTCCCGCAGGGGAGTCACTACGGATTCGATCTATGATTCTTATTACAGCTCCCGGCTGGTAAAGGTCGTGCGGGTTCTGTAACCTTCGATTTTATAATCAGAGTCATCTACTGAACGAACCCTCGATGGTTAGAACGATAAGTCTAACCATCGAGGGTTCGTTTTCTTTTGGTTCCGTCTATTCTTTCCCACACAAAAAGACGAAGGCAGCCAACTCCGATCATTGCGATGTCTAAACTGCCAACATTTCCGTATCAGGCCGGTCCTTCGTCTGCTTCTATTGTAACCCCTAACCGACAAAAGCTGAACAGCCCAAATCCTGGTAATTTTTGATTCCGGGTTTCGAACCGATCCCCTCGATCCTTCCCTTGCCATCACAAAAGCGATCATGCTATAGTGGAAGAACAAAAGGAGGCATGCGAAATGACGAAACATGCAAGGGAGGCGGTTCTCGTAGTCAGCTTCGGCACCAGTCACCGGGAAACCGCCGAAAAAACCATCGGGGCCATCGAACGGGAGATTCGGGAGCGGCACCCGGACCAGGAGGTTCGCCGAGCCTATACCAGCGGCATGGTTCTGCGCGTTTTGAAAAAACGGGACGGAGTCCACATCGACGACGTTCCGGAAGCCCTGGAGCGCCTGTTGGCCGACGGCTTCTCCAAAGTGGTCATTCAGCCCACGCACATCATTCCCGGCGAAGAATACGAAAAGCTTCTGCGGGAGACGGAAGCCTACCGTTCCCGTTTTCGCCGTCTGGACTGCGCACTTCCCCTGCTGTCCTCCTCCGAGGATCAGGAAGAAGCCTGTCTGGCCATCGTTCGTCAATTTCCCCATCTTCTCGCGGACGAGGCTCTGGTATTGATGGGACACGGCACCAGTCATTCCGCGGACACCGTCTATGCGGCTCTGGACGCAGAATTCAAAACGCTGGGGCATGAAAATATTTTTATGGGTACGGTGGAGGGTCATCCTTCGATCAAGGAAGTGATCCCCCTGGTAAAGCGCCGCGCCCCGAGACAGGTCTTTCTCCTGCCCTTCATGGTGGTGGCCGGTGATCACGCCAACAAAGACATGGCCGGGGACGGCGCGGATTCCTGGGAGTCCCGGTTTGCCGCGGCCGGTCTTTCGGCGACCCCGATTCTCAAAGGCCTGGCCGAATTTCCGGAAATTCGGGCGATCTACCTGCGTCATCTGGATCAGCTTTTTTAATGTGTAAGCCTCCGTCAAGTGGGTATTCTACTGAAAGGAGGTTTTTTACTATGACTCAATACGGACCATTTACACTTGCCCTTCTGGGCACTGGTTTTACGTTTCTTTTGACCACGCTGGGCGCAGCGATGGTCTTCTTCTTTCGCGGTGAGATCAAGCCCTCGATCCAGCGCGTGTTTCTGGGCTTCGCCGCGGGAGTGATGATCGCCGCCTCGGTGTGGTCTCTGCTGATTCCGGCCATCGAAAAAGCGGAGGAACAGGGCTTGATCGGCTGGATTCCGGCGGCGGGAGGCTTTGCCGTCGGAGCCGCTTTTTTGATGCTTCTGGACCGTCTGCTCCCCCATCTTCATCCGGGCAGCGACTCTCCCGAAGGCCTGCCCTCCTCACTGCACCGCACCACCATGCTGGTCTTCGCGGTGACCCTTCATAACATCCCCGAGGGCATGGCGGTGGGACTTTCCTTCGCTCTAGCCGCTCAAGAGCATTACGGTGCCGGCGCTCTTTCCGCCGCGATTGCCCTGGCCCTGGGCATCGGAATTCAAAACTTTCCCGAAGGCGCGGCCATTTCCCTGCCATTGAAGAAAGAGGGCCTGTCCAACGGCAAGGCTTTCATCTATGGAAGCCTTTCGGGCATCGTGGAGCCCATTGCCGGCTTGATTACGGTATTCATCGTGGGCGCCGCGGTCATGGTTCTCCCCTGGCTGCTGTCCTTTGCCGCCGGCGCCATGATCTACGTGGTGGTGGAAGAGCTGATCCCCGAGGCACATCTGGGAGAGCACTCCCACAGCGGCACCCTAGGCGTGATGTTCGGTTTTCTGGTGATGATGATTCTGGATGTGGCCTTAGGCTGACGCGCCGCGGCTCAAATAATTTGCTCCCCTAAACATTGAATCATAGCTTCCGCCTACGGCCCTGCGGAAGCTATGATATAATAAAAGAAAGCATTATGAATACGATTGGAAAGGGGAGCCGTGTGCGAACGATATTAGAAAAGATCAGTGACGTAGTCAGCAAGCACGTCATCATTTTATCTCAAATCCTCAAGGTCAATGTTGAAATCATCGACGAAGCTCTTCAAGTCATTTCAAGTACGGAGCAAGGCAGCTCCTACCGCCGCAACGAGGCTCACGTCTATCGTTCCGTCTTGGCAAGCGGCGAGAAAAAGATCATCGATCATCCCGGCGGCGACCCGATCTGTCAGTTTTGTCCCACCAGGGCGGACTGCCGCGACACCTTTGAGATGCATACTCCCATCAAGCTGGATCAAAAGGTGATCGGAGTGATCTGTTTCTCCTGCCGGGAAGAAAGTCAGAAGCAATACATCCTGGAAAACTTTGAAACGCTCACGGAGTTTATCGATCAAATCTCCGACTTGATTTCTCTCAAAGCCAAGGAAGCGCTGGAGAAAGAAAGCACGCTCCTTTTTATCGACGTGCTCAACCGAGTCATCGATCAGGTGGAACAGGGGATCCTCATAACCAGCGAAGCCGGCGTGATCGTCAAGGCCAATCGTTCCGCCATCCGCTCTCTGAGCTTGGACGAGAAGCGGCTGAAGCAAGACGGAGTTCCCGTGAAAATCCGGGAGGACGTGAATCAAAATGAGTACCGAGTCACCGTAAACGGGAAAGGCAGCACGCTGATCGGCGAGCTGTACGCCTTGAGTACCAACGATTCGGATTATCACACGGTCTTTATGTTCCACGATCGGAAGGACTTGAACCGCAAGGCCGTGGAGCTCACCAGCACCATGGAAAACCTGGGCCTGGATAGTATTCTGGGCGTCTCCGAAAAAATATCTTCCTTGAAAAACAATGTGAAAAAAATCGCCGGTTCCTCCTCCACCGTGCTGATCACAGGCCCCAGCGGCACCGGAAAAGAACTGTTCGCCCGAGCCATCCACCGGGAGAGCGGAAAGAACAATGACCCCTTTGTCGCCATCAACTGTGCGGCGATTCCCGACACACTGCTGGAAAGCGAGTTGTTTGGTTATGTAAAAGGCGCTTTTACCGGAGCCGACCCCAAGGGAAAAATCGGCAAGATCGAGCTGGCCAACAACGGAGTACTGTTTCTGGATGAAATCGGGGATATGCCGCTCTATATTCAAGCCAAGGTTCTGCGGGTGCTGGAGCAGCGGGAGGTGGTCCGCCTGGGTTCCAATACTCCGGTCTATGTCAATGCCCGTTTCATTGCCGCCACCAATAAAAATTTGGAAAAGCTCATCGCGGAGAAAAAATTTCGCGAGGATCTTTACTACCGGCTCAACGTAATTCCCTTCTCCGTCCCCGCTTTAAAGGAGCGGAAGGAAGATATCCCCGTCCTCACGGATTTCTTTGTGGACAAATACGGTCGTTTGTTCCACAAGACGGTCCGGGAGATCCACCCCGCCTTGCGCCGCCGCCTGGAGGAATACGAATGGCCCGGCAATGTACGGGAACTGGAAAACACCGTGGAATACTTGATCAACATGATGGAGGAAGACGGCACTCTCCGAGAGGAGCTGCTTCCGGAAGCTTTTATTCCGCCGGAAAATGAGCTGCGCCTGGATCGCATGACCTTAGAGCAGCTGGAAAGAGCCTGCATCCAAAACGCTCTGCGGGAGTATGGCCGCAGCTACAAAGGAAAAATAAAGGCTGCCGAAGGACTGGGGGTCGGCGTAGCCACACTCTACCGTAAGCTGAAAAAATACGATCTCGAATCGTGAAGCTTTCCCGGCAGAATGCGGATCAAGGAAATTAGAAGGAAGCGCCTATCAAAATGAGAGCATATTTCTCAATTTGATAGGCGCTTGTCATTTCAAGGCTCAGTGCAAAATCCCCCGGTTTTCGCGCAGTTTTCTTATCAAAATGAGAGCTCTTCCCGACCCGTTCCCTTCACGCCAGCCCCCGATTTCCGCCGTTTTAACGGCAGAAACGATTTGGCACCATACTTGCTTTATATAAAACCATAATTGCGCGATTATAACATTTCAGCTTAGTTTTGAAAGGAGGGTACCAACTATGACAGCATTTTGGGAACGCATTGCCGGCGGTATCGATTTTCTCGATGGAATCGTATGGAGTGATTGGCTCGTTTATCTTTGCTTTGCGGTAGGGGTTCTTTTTACCGTCAGCGGCAAGGTTCCACAGTTGAGGTATTTTAAAGATATGATCCGTCTGACCTTTAAAAAGGAGGAAAGCGGGGAAGGGGTTTCTCCCTATCAATCCTTTGTATTGACGGTGGGCGCCAGAGTAGGCACCGCCAACATCGTAGGGGTGGCGGCCGCCATTGCCTTCGGCGGTCCCGGCTCCATCTTCTGGATGTGGCTGCTGGCCATCCTGGGCGCCGCCACCTCCTTCTTCGAATGCACCTTGGCCCAGGTGTACAAGACCGAAGTGGACGGCTCCTATTACGGTGGAACGTCCTACTACATCGACAAAGGCCTGCACATGAAATGGTTCGCGATCATTTTCGCGGTGATGGCGGCCGTGGTCAACGGCATCGCCGGTCCCGGCATCCACACCAACGCCATCGCCTCCGCCTTCGACCTGACCTTCGGGATCGATCCCACCGTCACCGGTGTGATCCTGGTGGTTCTCGTAGGCCTCATCTGCTTCGGCGGCATCAAACGAATCGTGAGAGCCTCGGAGCTGCTGGTCCCGGTGATGGCCATCGGCTATATCGCGGCGGCTCTGATCGTGGTCGCCGTCAACTTGACCAAGCTGCCGGGGGTGATCTCCCTGATCATCACCAGCGCCTTCGGCCGGCACGCGCTCTTTGGCGGAATTTTAGGAAGCGCCGTCTCCTGGGGCGTCATGAGAGGCGTTTACTCCAATGAAGCCGGTTTGGGCACCGCCACCAACGCCGCGGCCGCGGCGGAAACCTCTCACCCGGCAAAACAGGGGTTGATTCAGTCCCTCTCCATCTATGTGGACACCCTTGTGGTCTGCACCGCCTCGGCCTTCCTCATCCTCATCACCGACTGCTACAACGTGTTTGACGAAGCCGGAAACGCCATCGTGGAAAATCTGCCCGGAATGGAGGAAGGAGTGGGCTATGCCATTACCGCCATCGGCAGCGTGTTCGGCAATGCCGGCGGTATTCTGGTGAGCGTGGCCTTGGCGCTGTTCGCGTTTACCTCTCTCATCGCAGGCTACTACAGCGGGGAAGCGAACGCAGTCTACGTGTTCAAAGATGGGAAGAAACGGAAAGCCGCTATCTTCGCGGTCCGGGTCCTGACTCTGGTGGCCACCTTTTACGGAACGCAGGTGGCCGGCAGCATTGCCTGGTCTCTCACCGACCTAGGCTATGGCATCATGGCCTGGATGAATCTGGTGGCCATCATTCTGCTGGTAAAGGTAGGGCTGAAGGTGCTGAAGGATTATGAAGCTCAGAGAAATTCCGGGCTGGATCCGGTCTTCGATCCTTCCGCCCTGGAAATCAAGGATGCCGACCTATGGCTCAAAATCAAAGGAAAATATCTCTAAAAAGCAAATGAGGATAGAAAGGAAACCAACGCTATGACAGCTTTCGATTTGACATTTTTAGAAAATGACCGCCCCCGAAAGGAAAAACAGCTGATTGAGATCGAAACGGAGGAAGGTCTCATCGCTCTCCCCGTGTACATCATACAGGGAACGGCCAAGCCTCGCCTCACCGTCGTAGGTGCGCAGCACTCCTGTGAATACTGCGGATCGGATGCCCTGATCCGATTGATCCGGGACTTCGATCAAATTGACCCGGAAACGGTGAACGGCTCCATCGTTTTGATCCCGGTGGCCAACGTTCCGGGCTATCCCCTCCGCACCTGCTGCGTCTCTCAGTTTGACGGCAGCAATTTAAACCGTTCCTACCCGGGGGACCCTCAGGGAACCACCACGGAACGCATCGCTCACGTGATCTGGAGCATTGCCAAAACCGGTGATTACGTCCTGGACCTCCACGGAGGAGACATCTCGGAGCACATCATCCAATACGCGGAAATGCATCTGTCGGATCAGAAGGAAATCAACGAGATCAGCCTTCGACTTGCCGGCTGCTTCGATTTAGACGTGGTCCTCTTCTCCATCGCCGGTTCGGATTACGCCTATCCGGATTTCCGATCGCTGTACGGCCTAGCCCAGGAAAATGGGATTCCCGCAGCTATCATTGAAGCGGGAGGCTGCGGAATCAGCGACGAGCACTCCGTGGAATACTTTTACGAGGGTCTCAAGAACGTGTTCCACCGGTTCGGGTTCCTGGAAATGGACCGCAAGCCGGAATGGATCAAGGAAAAGAGAACGCTTCAGGTCACCATGGGAGTGTCCAGCATCGAGCGTCCCGCAGCCGGCGTGTTCCGCAGCTGCGTCTCCGCGGGCGATCTGGTGAAAAAAGGACAGCTGCTGGGCGAGATTACCGATTACTTCGGAGAAATACTGGACACCATCCGCTCCCCCCGAAACGGAATCGTCAGTCTGGTCCAGTCCACTCGCGGGAAAAATCCCGACGATTTGATTTACATGGTACTAGACCTGGATCAAGCCGCCGCTTTTGAGATATGACAGGAGGAAACGCTGATGAAATATGATTTTGATACCGTTTATGAACGGCCGGATTCGGAAAAATGGGGAGAATTGAAACGAAAATTCGGCAAGGAGGATCTAATCGCCTTCTGGGAAGCGGATATGGATTTCAAGTCCGCAAAACCCATCCTGGACGCGGTGCGGGCCAAAGCGGAGGAAGGAATCTTCGGTTACGTGCACATCTCCGATTCCTATCGCCATTCCGTGGCCGCGTGGTTTTCCCGGCGTCACGGCCTGGCGCTTCGCCCGGAATGGATCATACACACGCCCATGGTCATGACCGCGGTGACCATTTACTTGAGAGCCGTGACGCAGCCGGGAGACGGCGTGGTGCTGATGACACCCTTGTACTATCCGTTTTACGACACGGTGGAAGGGTTGGACCGCAGAATCCTGCGCAGTCCCCTGCGCTGGACCGGCCAGCGGCACGAGATCGACTTCGACGATCTGGAACGCCGGATCAAATCCGGTGCCAAGGCGCTGGTGCTGTGCAATCCCCACAATCCCGGGGGAACGGTATGGACCAGGGAGGACCTGGTCAAGGTAGGCACACTTTGCCTGGAGAACGGAGTCAAAATCATCGCGGACGAAGCTCACGCGGATTTCTCCTTCGGAGAACGGAAGTATACGCCCTTCGCTTCACTGAGCGAAGCGTTCGCCCGGGAATCCATGACCCTTCTCTCCCCGGGAAAGACTTTTAATCTGGCGGGTACCAAGCAAGCTGTGGTGGTGCTTCCCGACCAACGGGTCCGGGAAAAATTCTGCCGTGAGACCGAGTTCCTGGATATCGACCGCAACAACTGTTTCAGCGCCGTAGCGGTGGAAGCGGGCTACAAAGACGGAGAGGAATGGTTTGAACAGGTAACCGCTTATATCGAAGCCAACATGGAATACGCGGTCCGCTTCTTAAAGGAACGAGTCCCGCAGATCAAGGCCGCAAAACCGGACGGCACTTACCTGATGTGGCTGGACTGCCGGGAGCTGGGGCTGGACGGAGAGGCTTTGGAGAGGTTCATGGTACATCAGGCCGGCGTAGGGATGGGGGAAGGACGCTGGTTCGGTCCCGAGGCGGAAGGCTTTGAACGGATGAATGCGGCTTGTCCCCGGGTAATTCTTCAGGAAGGCCTGGAGCGGGTGGCACGAGCCGTAACAAAGATGTGATGTTTTAAAGCACAGAATAAAGACGAAAAAAGATCCCGGCATGGAGGCTTCCATCCCGGGATCTTTTGCGTTCGGTTCGTTGGTCGAATTTACAGAGCCACTACGTCAGCAGCCTGCAGACCGCGATTGCCCTGCACGATGTTGAACTCTACGGACTGACCTTCTCTCAGGGTCTTGAAGCCGTCGCCCTGAATCGCGGAGAAATGCACGAACACGTCGTCGCCGCCTTCTACGCTAATAAAGCCATAACCTTTTTCTTCGTTGAACCATTTTACCGTACCTGTAGACATTGTGCGGTACCTCCTTTTTACTGCTTGAAAATATAATTGCGTATTCCCTTCTCTTACTAAAAAAAATCACATATTTTTAGACAGCGTATAAATCGAAATACTATACGTTCTCTAAAAATATGTGAAGCTTAATAGTAAATCCGTAATACAGTTTTAGTATAATGTTACCCAAACGAATTGTCAATCAATTTTTTATATCGTTGGAGAATCTAAGGGTGTCTACTCTCTGCAGTTCCACAAGCCGCCGTCTACACCCATTTATTACTTCAATAGCTGTTTGACAAAAACCTGTCCTAAGCCAGTAGAGGCGGCCATTTTTCCCGGTCTACAATAAGATCGTCTGATATCTTCCTTGTTCGCAGTTACCATAGCCGCCAACGATCGATAGATACTGATGCAAAACAACATAGAAAAAATGAGAAGGATTATTATCGCTTGACATTTAACTGAGCGTCGTTTCATGATTCTTCTCCCGTACAAACTGATAAACTCGGATCCGTTTATATCTAATGCTTGAAAAATAATATAATGATCTATTACACTCATAGTTGCCGTTACAAAAGGAAAAAGATTTTCTTCCGTAATCACTGTCATATCTTTTGTTTCCAGGGAAATTTTATAAATCCGGTACGGACTAAACAGTATATAAATCGAATCATTCATAATTCAAGGAATACAGCCCACCGTCCGTCCCCGCGCAATACAACTTTTCATCGTAGTCAATCAATTCCTTACATTCCTTGTCTAAAACGAGTTCCTTCCCGGTTCCATCCGGCAAAATCCGATAAAGATGCCCACTGCTCTCTGAAAACGAACAGTAAATGTAACCGTTTATGACGGCAAAACAATTGGAAATATTACTAGCTACCAATCGATTTCCTTTTGTCTGGTTATAATTATAAAGTGTATTTTCCCTTGGATTTACATAAAAAACATCTTTCCCATCTGTTGTGATCAAACCGTTATATATATATTTCATCACCTTAAACCATACTCAAATCGAGCGTAATCGCCATAAGCATGCGGCAAATTAATGATAATTCCGATGCGCTCCTCATTCAAGTAAAAGTCCAGTTGATGATCTAAATCACCATAAATAATAGGATCATTTTCATAATAACTGAGCAAAACTTCGTATGTATCGATCTCTTCATTTTGAAAAATATCATCAATGCCTTCTACCATAAAAAAATCTCCACCCTTAAACTTATTTTTTAATTCTTGAAAATCAAAAATGTCCTTCAGGCACAAAACATCTCCTGATTCAAGGTCTATATTTACTGCAAAACAAACTTTCTCAGGGTGATTCGTGCCATCTACATATGGTTCTCCATAGTATAATACACTAAGAACCGCTCCACTTTCCATTACTTTATACTTGCTTTCAAGGTTCAGCCCCTTTGTCTCCCAATATTTGGTGTATATGTCCTTTATGGGAATCTGGTAAAGCTTTTTATTCGCAATTTTTTGTATGTCAGAGTTTTTCAATCCTTCAATTTGTGGAAAATCTATTTTTACTCTCGTCATGGAATCTTCTTCTATTAACTCATATGTATTTAATTTTAAAGAATATGAAGGACGATTCCTAATATCGCTTTTTTTATCCAATGGAAAGAATCCCTTTAAACTTGAAATATCGGTCGTAATCCGCAAAACTACAATCAATAAAATTAAGATGCTTGCCGCGATATAAAAGCGTTTTTTCATTTTACTCCCCTTCCTGCATTAGACTTTCCGATCCACCGCATGCGGCAAGTTCCCTCGTATCAGCAAATATCCGTCTCCTAATTCTATTTCTGTCTGCATATCTCCCGTACCAATTTAAAATGATCTGATATTCAAGAGCCCCATAAACCCATGTCCGCAGTCGCATCCCGTCACGACCTCAAAATGGAATGGCTGGCTGCACTTTCAGAATATCAGTTCATAAAGTGCACCTTAATTAATTAGTTTGAAAGGTCCGTATCGTCCCTCTTTGGTCTGATTCATATATAATGTACCTCCTATCATATAGAGACGATCCGGTGCATTCGAGCTTTTGATTTCTCCGGAGAATTCATAGTTAACAGCGTCATCTTCCTCGGGCAGTCTTGCTATCCTTCGCCAAGCACCATCCGCACCTTCATAGCATACGATTCCACGTGGATTAGACAGATTGATAAAATACATGCTGTCGTTTCGAACACATAACGTCTCTGGCTTGATAGAGATCCGATCTGGCAAGAACTCTTTTCTTTCTCCCGAATCAGTTGTGGCATAAACGTGATCTCCCGAAAAAACATATAAATCATCTCCGAAAAAAATCAAATCATTTGCAATTTCATCCGTGACCAGCTCTTTTCTTCCCGTATTCAGATTTACTTTGCTGACACAATGATCCGAATTAATATAGTAAAGTTCTTCCTCTTTTGGATAAACGCCACAAACCCTGCCTTCAGCAAGGCACTTAAGGTCTTCTCCCGTCTTGCTCATGCGGCAGATGCTTACTCTCTCAGCCCCTGTTTTGGCAACATAGTAAATCCAATCCTGATCCACGTTTAGATTATCAATGTCCGGATGATTTAACTTTGCCAACTCAATCTGTTCCGAAGTGTTCCATTCAACTCGATACAGATAAGAGAAACTCGGTTTTGTTTTCGTATCCCGCAGCGTATAATATGCATATCTCCCGTCCTGCACGATATCTCCGCCATTCAACAGATTTCTAATTCTGGTCTGTTCCTCTTGCTCTACTAGCAGCGGATCTCCCGGATCAGATTCTCGATCTGAACAGCAGCAGAAAATAATTAAAATGCAAAGAATAAAAAAGAGCACCGACAATTTTTTTAAACTGCAATTACTTTTCATAATTGCGTACTTCCACTCATAAAATTCTTCTTAAGTTAAAATCGTTTTTTTTCTCATTTTCACTATGTAGAAAATTTTAATGAATATTCTTTAGAATAGAAATATCCAACTATTGGAAATCGATAACATTCTACATCATATGGAAACATATCCACAGTCCACGATTCTTTATCATCGCCACCTATATTATCAATAAGGTGTTGTTTGCAGCATTAGCTCCCATACTCCAGAGAATACAAATTCAATGTTTCCTTATCAGAATGAAGTGTCCGTCCCTCCGAGTAAACCCATTCAAACCGATTCCCATACATTTTAACAAATATCAAATCTCCACTCACTTCCTGCTCCGGTGTCATTAAGGTAAACTGTTTTTCTTCATCCCCCATTATTAACATAAATGGTTTTTCAAGATCTTTATCCATGTAGCTTCCCGCTAATACCGTCTCCGAGTTAACCTTCCAGATTCCCATAAACCGGATTTCCTTTCCTAAAACCTTTTCCAACTCAGCGGACGTAACTCCCAAAGTACAAGAAGGCTCTTCTTTCGACAAGTCAATATGATATTGAAAATAGTCATATTGCTTTCCGGTCAGGGTACGTTCTTCAACAATATAATCGATGTGGTCTTGCTTTTCTGCAACTGCATCAATCGGTGAAGAATACTCCCCCATTTGAGGAAGCTCCATTAACCCGTTCTTCCCCTTTTCGTTTAACGGATATAAGAGTAACGCACGCTGAGAATCCCAGCTGACTAAATGACTTCCAACTACGACCTCCTCCTGCCCTTTGACAAAGACACTGGGATAAAAATCATTTTCATAAAATGCCTTGCCGAAGGTTCTTCCGGTTTGATCAAATTCTAAATTATATGATACTGTTTTATCTGATTGATTCTCTTCAAACGCCCGTTCTGCTTCCAACGGATTGCCAGGATCTATGACAAAACCAGATTGTGGCCCCAAGCTCACTCGATATCTTTGATTCACAAGTCTCAGGTCAATAATCGAATTCGAGACGCCCTCCCGCCACAGCAATTCCCCTGATAAATCATACGCTTCCAAAAAATATTCCGGTCCTTCTAACTCTTCGGATTCCACTTCTGTTCCAACGACAAACTGATTCGCCGTTCGGTCCCATAGTGCTGCAGTGATCGTTCGTCCGTTCAAATGAAATAGCAGTTGATTCTGCCCATCTGTGGTGATCTTTCGGATCTCCGCATATGCTGGTGATACATATGGATCGGAAAGAAAAAAATAACATTCTCCATGATCGACAACTGTAAATCCACTATTCCGGATGTTCACATCATCCGACACGCAAACAGATCTCACCTGAGAAAATTGAAAGGAAGTCTGTTCAAAAGTCTGTGCTTCCGTCAAACCCATATCGCCGTCTCCACAACTACCCAAACACAGTCCTAGAAACCCGACAATGAATCCTTTACAAATCATTATTATACAATTCATTTCACTCCTCCATGTGTGATAATTAGGAAGCTAAATACCACACATTCCTATCTTTTTAAAATCGTGGTTTAATACATTCACATACTGTGCACAATTTATTGGTTTCTATAACCTTAACTACTTTATAGTAGTGTATTACCGCTACCCTTTAAGTTACTGAAAGCTATGGTCCTGGCGCCCATTTAGCATCCGGCCCACCATACATTAAATAAGATCTGAATTGATCTGCAATATCTCTTACTCCTGCATACTGATATAAAAAATCATCTTTAAACAATTTTTCATAGTCTTCCAATTCCTTTGTAGATGCTATATGTTTTCCTTCTAACTTCGTATCAAGGAATATTAGCTTATCACTTTTGCTTCCCCATTTACATTGAAATTGATAAAAATATTGATCAATTAATGCTACTGGGTCTTTAGAATAATAAATATTTAACTGCATCTCAAAATATGTAGGTGCTCCAGCCCAAGGTGCATCAAAGAAATAGCTTTGATTGCTTAGCACAAATTCATAGGCCTTCTGCATTTTAATTTCAACTTGCTGCGATGTTACACCTTCCAATTTTACGTGAGCAAGCCCTGCTAGCTTAAATACAGCTTTATCAGCCGCTCCAATATCATAACTTTGGGCAACGTTCATTCCAATACTCGCAACTGTTCCTACCCACCCAAGTACTTTCTCCGCTTTTTTGCTTATTTTCTTGATTCCTGCTTGAACGCTCTTTTTAATCCCATCAGAAACGATATCTTTTACAACTGCCTTTGTATCATAGTTGGGATCAAAAGAATTTCCTCCAACCACACCAAGGACATTACCTTCGACACTGTTCGCCACGTATTTTAAAGCCGTATTGGATTTTGCAAAGGTTTCGAATACCGTTGAAAACGGTCCTTGTTTTACTGCTTCAAAATGAAAAGGCAGGTCTCTTGATTCATCATAAACACTTACAATATAATACATCCCCAGCGGATCCACCCAGGTCACCGGATTCCCTCCACAGTAAGCGTACCAGTTGCTCCCGTCCTTCACCGGGTCCTCCTGGATAAACCGCTTATCCGCAGGATCGTAAAAC
>CAUHLX010000014.1 GCA_959606705.1 uncultured Bacillota bacterium
GCAGGCGAAAGAGCAGCCTCAGATGGCGGAGGTCGTGGCGGTGGGCCCCGGCGGGATCGTAGACGGCAAAGAAGTCAAAATGGAAGTGAAAGCGGGCGATACCGTGATCTTCTCCAAGTACGCGGGTACCGAAGTAAAGTGTGACGGTGAGGAATACACCATCCTGTCGCAGAGAGACATCCTGGCGGTTGTCGAGTAGTTTCGTCGATTCTTTTAAACAAAAAGAGGCATTTTGTTTCGATCGTATTTAAAGTGGAAAGGGAGTAGATAAAAATGGCAAAGGAAATTAACTTTAGCGAGGAAGCTAGAAGAAAGCTGCAGTCCGGTGTGGACAAACTGGCTGACACCGTAAAGATTACACTGGGACCCAAAGGCAGAAATGTTCTGATTGAGAAAAAATACGGTTCTCCGCTGATCACCAATGACGGCGTGACCATCGCTCGTGAAATCGAGCTGGAGGACGGATTTGAAAATATGGGAGCTCAGCTGGTAAAAGAGGTTGCGACCAAGACCAACGACGTGGCGGGCGACGGCACCACCACCGCGACGCTTCTGGCACAGTCCATCATCAGAGAGGGCTTCAAGAACGTAGCCGCCGGAGCCAACCCCATGATCCTGAAGAGAGGCATTCAGGGAGCGGTAGACATCGCTGTGGAAGAGATCAAAAAGAATTCCCAGATCGTCGACAGCAAGGAAAGCATCGCTCAGGTTGCGGCGATTTCCGCGGGTGAGGATCAGATCGGTCAGCTGATTGCCGAGGCGATGGAGCAGGTTGGCAAGGATGGCGTAATCACCGTCGAGGAATCCAAGTCCATGGACACCACCCTGAACGTGGTGGAAGGCATGCAGTTTGACAGAGGCTATCTGTCCCCCTACATGGCTACCGATACGGAGAAGATGGAAGCGGTTTTGAATAACCCCTACATTTTGATCACCGATAAAAAGATTTCCAACATTCAGGAGATCCTGCCGATCTTGGAGAAGATCGTTCAGCAGGGCAAGAAGCTGCTGATCATCGCCGAGGATGTGGACGGCGAAGCGCTGGCGACTCTGGTGCTGAACAAGCTGAGAGGCACCTTCGAATGCGTTGCGGTCAAAGCTCCGGGCTTTGGTGACAGAAGAAAAGCCATGCTGTCCGACATCGCCACGCTGACGGGCGGCCAGGTGATTTCCGAAGAGCTGGGCTATGACCTGAAGGAAGTCGATCTGAGCATGCTGGGCACCGCCAACATCGTGCGGGTTGACAAGGAAAATACCACCATTGTGGAAGGCGCCGGCGAGAAGCAGGCCATCGACGACCGGATCCATCAGATCAAGGTCCAGATCGAAGACACCACTTCCGATTTCGATAAGGAAAAACTCCAGGAGAGACTGGCGAAGCTGTCCGGCGGCGTAGCGGTCATCGAGGTGGGCGCGGCCACCGAGACCGAGCTGAAGGAAAAGAAGCTGCGGATCGAAGACGCTCTGAACGCCACCAGAGCCGCCGTGGAAGAAGGAATGGTTCCCGGAGGCGGCGTTGCTCTGATCAACGCGATCCCCGCGGTTTCCAAATATGTTAAGAGCCTGAGCGGCGACATGAAGACCGGTGCGGCCATCATCATGAGAGCGCTGGAAGAGCCGGTTCGTCAGATCGCAGAGAACGCCGGCTATGAAGGTTCCGTAGTCGTTGCCAAGGTAAAAGGCAGCAAAGTCGGCGTAGGCTTCAACGCATCCACCGAGCAGTATGTGGACATGATCAAGGTGGGGATCGCCGATCCCACGAAGGTGACACGGTCCGCTTTGCAGAACGCGGCTTCCGCTTCCGCCATGCTGTTGACCACCGAAGCCGGCATCGTAGACATCAAAGAACCCGAACCCCCGATGCCCCCCATGGGCGGAGGCGGCGGAATGGGCATGATGTAAGCCCGGTCCCGGATTGTTCGAATTGAGGAACGTTCCGAAGGAATTGCTTCGGATTCCATAAAAGCACCCCCCTTACGCTTCCGGCGCGATATGCGCGCCGGGACGAGGGGGTGTTTTTGATTTGGGGGAACGGATTGAGAGCGGAGTTGGAAGATCACCGCACGAGCGCTCTATGACATTTTAATTACGATACGGTGGCCGGAATTGTAAAGGAGGAGAGAGGGGGATATACTTAAAAAAACAATTCGTTTGTGTGCTGAATGATCGGAGGTGTGATGGTGAGAGGGGTTCGACTTGAATTTCGAAAGATCGCAGCGGGAGCGCTGGCCTTGGCGCTGGTTTTGGGGAGCGGCGGCGGTCCGGCTTCGGGAGTGGGGGTCTCGGCGGCGGAAACGGCCAGGGACACGGAGCAGTCGGGCGAAATGTCACCGGTCGCGGAACCTGAAATCCAATGGCTCCCATATTCGGGAAAGCTTCAGACTTACCAGGTGGCTGACGGCTATTTCGCCTTGACGAAGGACTACGATTCTTCCCGAGGGTTTGAAAAGAACACCACCGGCTTGCTGGACGAGAGGGGGCAGGTGCTTCTGCCCTTTGAGTACAACTTTATCAATGGCGTGACGGAGGGAATCGCCTCGGTTTCCAAAGCGGTTTATGAGGATTGGAATCAGAGCTATAACAGCTATTCCGCATATATGGATCTCAGCAGCGGGAAGCAACTGACCCCGTTTGAATACGGCTATGCGAGACCGATGGCGGACGGTGTGGGAGTGGTGAGCAAGTGGATCAATCCGCCCGGAGGCGGCGCGGGCAGTCAGAAATATTCCTTGGTCAACCGAACGGGCCAGGAGATCATTCCCTTTGCGTATGATTGGATCAAGGACCCTAGTGAGGGACGATATCCCGCGCAGCAGGATGGAAGATGGGGATTTCTGGACCGCGGCGGCGCGGTGGCCGTACCCCTTCAATATGAAAGCGTGGGGGCGTTTGCAGACGGACTGGCACCGGTGAAACAGGACGGAAAGTGGGGATACGTGGATCTCAATGGGGCAATGAAAATCTCCCCCGCGTATGAGAACGCTTTCGAATTTTCAGAGGGGCTGGCTTTTGTGGTCAGCGGACAGAAGGGTGGATTTATTGACGAAGCCGGGAACGTGGTGATCCCCTTTTCCTTTGACGCCGCGTCCGATGAAAACGCGTCCGATTTAGGCGCTTTTTTCCATGAGGGCCGGGCGGTGGTGAGCAAGGATGGAAAACTGGGGGTGATTGATGGCGAGGGCCACGCGGTCACGGAGTTTTGCTACGAACGGATGGGGCCCTGTCAGGAAGGGAGAATCTCCGCCTCGGACGGCTCGGCGTGGGGCGTGCTGGACGCTTCCGGCAAGGTGGTGATCCCCTTTGAGTATACGGAAATCGGGGATTATCAGGACGGTTTGGTCTCGGTGAGCCAAAGAAGATATCACAGTGCGCTGTTTGACCGGGACGGCAGGCAGGTCTATCCGTTCTGCTGGACCGGCGTTCGCTATTCCGGCGGACTAGGCATTTATCAGAAGGCTGTGGAGGGACAGGAATCGCCCCGATACGGAGCGGCCAACCTCCGCGGCGACATGGTGATTCCCTTCCGATACGATGCCTTATGGCAGCTTTCGGATCGGTCGCTGATCGTCCATGAGGAAGAAAGCGACGAGAATGGAAATACCGATGTGGTACGGGTGGGTATCATGCGCCGGCCGGATCTTCAGGGACTGGAGAACGCGGCCCGCCAGGTGCGGGTGGTTTTGAACGGGGAGCTTTTGAGCTTCGATCAGGAGCCGGTGATCGAAAGCGGAAGAACCTTGGTTCCCATGAGAACGATCTTCGGGGAAATGGGCGCTAGCGTGGACTGGGAGCCAAAGACGAAAACGGTCCGTTCCCGGAGAAGCGATGTCCAAATCAGCTTGACCATCGGCGCGAAACAGGCGGAGGTCAACGGACAGACGATGGAGCTGGACGTGCCGGCCAAGATCCTGAATGGCCGGACGCTGGTGCCGCTGCGCTTTGTGGCGGAGGCCATGGATGCCGACGTGGACTGGGATCAGGAGGAATTGCAGGTGACCATCCGCCGGCATACCGCGGCGGATCACTACGCGGCGGTGAGCTCGGCGTCGTTTTCCGCCATTCGGCCCGAAATGACCAGGGGACAGATCGAAAGCCTGCTGGGGCCTTCCTTGATCTCTGAGGACCGGGAGGCGAAGGAGGGGAACGGACCGGGAACTCTGACTTATTTCGTAGACGGGACCTATCCCTATACGTTGGGAACCTTTGATTCGGAGGAGGCGGTCATCGGGAGAGACGGCGCCGCGGTGTACGAGGATTTTGTGAGAGTGAAACAGAGTCTGGACGGAGCCGTCCGGTTTTTGAACGGGGAGCGGGGACCTCTTTGGACTGCGGAACCGGAGGATATTTACCGGTACTGGGATCTGGGAACGGTTCGGGGAGTCCAGGTGTTCGGAGTGCGGCTGCGAGACGTGGACTGCCGGGAGACCGGCGTGGAGACCGTGGACGGAATCGATTTCCCGGGCTGGGGGGAAGAAACCCCCTGCCTTTGGGAGTTGTTCATCGTTTTGAAGGGTACCGCCGTCCGCATTTCCGAGAATCACTCCGAAGATGGAACCATTCTGACCACGGAGGAGTTGACCCAGCTTTCTCAGCACTTAAAGGGAGATCGGTAGGCAAAGGAGAAATTGGGCGCCGCCTTCCGGAGCGTCCGTGACGCTGAGCTGTCCGTGATGCAGCTCCACGATCTCCTTGGCGATGGAAAGTCCCAGACCATAATGCTCTTTCTTGCTTCGAGAGGGGTCCGCCCGGTAGAACCGGTCGAACACCCTCTTTTTTTGATCCTCGGAAATACCGGGGCCGCTGTCGGAGACAGAGACGACCAGAGAGGAATCCGCCTTTCTCACGGAGAGGCGAATCGTACCGTTTTCCGGGGTGTAGGAGGATGCGTTGTCCAGGAGAACGGAGACGGCCTGTGACAGACGGCCGGGATCGCCGGAGACCTCCGGAAGAGCTTCCTCGGGAAGCTCCAGAGACAGGGTTTGGCCCTTTTCCCTCACGATCGGCAGGAAGCTGTCATAAAGCTGAGTCAGAAGGGTGTCCAGCTCCACGTGGGAAAACTCCAACGACCAGCTTCCGGTGTCCGAACGGGTGAGAAACAGCAGGTCATCGATCAGGCGAGCCATGCGGGCGCATTCCTGATCGGAGGTCCGGATGAAGCGAGCCTGTTCCTCGGGGTCCGTGCTTTTGCTCAGTGCCGAAACACAGGCGCGCACCACCGCCAGCGGCGAACGAAGCTCGTGAGAGGCCGCGGCTGCGAACTCGGTCTGTTTCTTCATATTCTCTTCGATCGGGACGATGGCCCGTCCGGAAAACCACCAGCTGAAGGCGTAGAGCAGGAGAAGAGCGGCGGTTACAATGGACAAAAAGGACAGACGCAGCAGAAGCTTTTGCCCGCGCTCCGCCTGAATGTCCCGCAGCAGGGTCAGGCTTTGCCAGCCGTGCTCGGAGGGAATGAGGGAGACGGACGCTTGATAGCGGTCTCCATGGTCTCCCGTAATTTCAAAGCGTTCACTTTTGACGTCGATCACCGAGGCAGGTTTGGCGTCCACGTCCAGGCCGTAATCGTCGAATGCTTTTCTCTGCGCTTTTTCGATGAGCGCGTCGCGATCGGTTTTCGGCGTCCAGGAGCCGGGGAAAAGGATGGGAATCCGATTGTCCTCCAGGTGAACGATCAGCCGGTTGCCGTTCTCCAGCTGGGCCAGCCAGGCATTGTCCACCACTCGGCCGGACTGGATTTTGTAGACCAGAGAGTTCACATTGTTTTGAAAGGTGATCCCGCTTTGCCGATCCGTCTGGGCTTCGGAGATCCACAGCACGCTAATGGTCATGGCGATCAGCAGAACGCCGGTGACCGTGACGCAGATCCAGGTGAGGCGTTTGCGCAGGGCTTTCAGCATCAGCGGGAACCTCCTTCTTCCATAATATAGCCGACGGAACGGACGGTGCGGATCCAAACTTGGCTGCCGGAGGTCCGCAGGCGGCGGCGCAGGAAGTGGATGTAGTTGTCCAAGTTTCCGTCCTCCACCGGTGCGTCGGGGCCCCATACCCTGGCCAGAAGCATGGCGCGGGGTAAAATCCTTCGGGGACTTTTCAAAAAGGCCTCCAAAAGCTCGGTTTCTCGTTTGGACAGGGTATGGGTGCCAGAAGGTCCTTCCAATACGCCGGTTTGCGGATTGAGGGACAGATCGGAGAAGGTGAGGCGGCGGTCGGTTTCCAGAACGACCGGCCGGCGGCTGATGGCCCGAATCCGTGCCAGGAGCTCTTCCATGGCAAAGGGCTTGACCAGATAGTCGTCAGCGCCTCCGTCCAACCCTCTGATCCGTTCTCCCAGTCCGTCCAGAGCGGTGGTGATGATGACCGGTATTCGAATTCCGGCGGTTCTCATCTGGGACAGGATGTCCATTCCCGAAAGCTCCGGGAGCATCCGATCCAAAATAATCAGATCGTAGGCGCCCTGCCGGATAAAGTGCATGGCGTCTCCTCCGTTGTGACATTCATCGGCCAGATAGCCCTCTCTTTTTAAATGGAAGCAGATGGCCTGGCTCAGATCGGTGTCGTCCTCTACGATTAAAATTCTCATGCTGGTCTCCTTTTTCCCTGTCATCGCCGCCGCCGCGGCATTTTTTCTATCTTATTCTATCATAACCTGTCTATCTCTAAGATATCTAAAAACAAATGCAGAAAGTTTAGAGATTCCTTTAAGGTACGTTAGAGATAGCATCCCTATAATAAGGTGTGTGGAAAGGAGCGGGATAAAAATGAATCCGAGAATGAGAAAGTGGGCTGCGGCGGCTTTATGCCTCAGCATGGTGTTTACGGCCGCGGGCTGCGGCAATGACGGCGGGAAGGAAAGCAAAGCCGCGATGGGCCGCTATGTGGAAGATGTTTTGGAGCTGCCGGGAGCGGAGGATGGATTACAGGCTTCGCAGCTGCTGGCGCGGTCGGATCGAACGCTGGATCTGTACCAGCACAATTTTGAAACAGGCGCTTGGGAAAGACTGCACGGCACGGATGGGGAAACGTGGGACCGGGAGGAATTGAACTGGAAATTTGCCCAGGATGAGGACGTAGGCGGAATCTTTTATGACAGCCAGGATCGAATGTATTTGTACACGGTGAAGACCGTGGGAGAGACTTTGGAAAGTGAGGCCTACCGCATGGCGGAGGACGGGTCGCCGGAGAAGCTGGAGATCCGGTGGCAGTCCCACCCGAGACTGGGCAGCGTGATGGTTCAGGGGATGGGCGTTTTGGAAAACGGAGACTTCCTCTTCTCACAGCTGGGAATGGGAATCCTTCAATACGGGCCGGACGGCGCCTTCAAGAGGAATCTCGGCTCCACGGAGCTGGAACAGTTTAAAGTGATCGGGAATGAGATCATCGCTTTGGATTTCGAAGCGGGCGGGGTCACCGTTTTTGACGGTCAAACCGGGGAGCCCCTGCGCACCGTTCCGTTTGAGGGAATCAATGAGAACACTCAGCTGGGAACCGGAGCGGACGACGCGATCTTCCTCTATAATCAGAGCGGTCTCTACCGGATGGTGGCGGGCGGCGACGTGTGGGAAAAGCTGCTGGACGGAGACCTCACGTCATTATCGATTCCATCGCTGTATTTCTATGGCTTCGCAGAAGGAAAGGATCAGGAGTTTTACATGCTTTTGGCGAATGACGGCGAGGTCGAGCTGGCCAGATACCGCTACGATAAGACCATCGCCTCTCAGCCGGAAAAGGAATTGGTGGTCTACACGCTCTATGAAAACAAGACGGTGCGCCAGGCTGCCGGAGAATTCCAGCGGAAAAATCCGGATACTAAGGTGAACATTCAGGTGGGAATGGGAGAGGACGGCGCCACGGAAGCCGATTTGATTCGGACTTTGAACACGGAACTGCTTCAGGGAAAGGGGCCGGACGTGATCCTTTTGGACGGAATGCCGGTGGAAGCCTACGGAGAAAAGGGTGTGCTGGCGGATCTTTCCGACACGGTGAAAGAGGCAAATAAGAAAGGGAAGCTAGTCAATTCGGTGGTCAAAGCCTATGAGACGAAGGACGGCCTGTGGGCGGTGCCTACCAGATTCAGCGTGCCGGTTCTGTTTACCGATCAGGAAACGGCCAAGAGCCTGACGAATCTGAAGGCGGCGGCGGATTTCGCGGAAAGCCATCCTGATAAGGGGCTCTTCGGAAATCGGGACGCCCAGCGGCTGCTGGAGGTTTTCCTGCCGGCCTGTGCCCCCTCCTGGCTCAGCGGAGCGCAGATCGATGAGGACGGCCTCAAGGAGTTTTTGATCCAGGTAAAGCGGATCGCGGAGGTGCCGGCGAAAAATTATCAGCTTCCGCAGTCAGAGGATGGGCCGAAGGAAGGAACGTTCAACGTGGGTTTAGGGTCCGGGAAATTGAAGCTTACGCCCTCCGATGAGTCGAAGAAAGAGCTGGATACGGCGGATCTGTTTCACTGGAGCTTCGGCAGAGCCTACGCCGCGGTGAAATCCATGGATGGGATGGTAGGCCTGGCCGGACCGGCGATCGTCATGGAACAGTACGGCGACGGTACGATGAGCTTTCTGCCGGGTCAGTCTGAAAACGTGTTCCTGCCCTCGGGAATCGCCGGGGTGAACGCCGGAAGTCAACAGCTTTCCGAGGCTAAGGATTTCGTGGCGGCCATGCTTTCGGAAGCCGTGCAGGCAACCGAGCTTTACAACGGGTTCCCGGTGTCGCAAAAGGCGTTATCCAAGATGTCGAACACCGAAGATGAAAACGTATACATGGGTTTTTCAAACCCCTATGACGAAAATGAATCGCTGGAAGGCGGACTGCCCTCCAATGAGCGGGGGAAGGAATTGGCGGAGCTGGTCATGAAGTCCCGGACTCCGGCGATGACGGATCGGGAGCTGACCTACCTGATTATCGAACAGGCTCTGGGATATTTCACAGGAGA
The DNA here is from genome assembly GCA_959606705.1 of uncultured Bacillota bacterium. Taxonomy (GTDB): domain Bacteria; phylum Bacillota; class Clostridia; order Peptostreptococcales; family Anaerovoracaceae; genus CAUHLX01. Next base: position 8,930 of record CAUHLX010000014.1, read on the forward strand.
AAAAGATGTGGATCAGGCGGTTGCGGATATCAAAGAAAAGACAAAGCTGTATCTCTCCGAGTAAATTCGCGGGACGGAGCGTAAAGGAGCCGGGCGGGAGCATCCTGCTCCTGTTCCTGGCTCCCAGTCTGCTGGGGGTGATGGTGTTTGTGATGGTGCCCTTTGCGGACGTACTGCGCCGCTCCTTTTACAATTCCATGGCGACTCAGTTCGTGGGGCTGGGAAATTACCTGGGGGTTTTACGGAATGACGCCTTTCGATTGGCGGCGGGCAATACCCTGAAATTCGCGGCGGTCTGTATCCCCGCTCTGGTTCTGGCCTCTCTCCTGCTGGCGGTGTTTCTCTCCGGCGCCGGAGCCCTGGGCGAACGCTGCAAAAGCGCGTTTCTTCTGCCCTACGCCATTCCGGCGGCCTCCGTGGTCCTGATCTGGAAGCTGCTGTTTCACGACGCGGGCCTCATGAACCGGCTTTTGGTCGCCGTGGGACTTTCGCCGGTGAGCTTCATGGATTCCGGGGCGGCCTTCTGGGTGCTGGTGCTCAGCTATCTGTGGAAGAACATGGGCTATGACATGGTGCTGTGGATGGCCGGATTATCGGGGATTCCCAAGGATCTGTACGAAGCGGCCTCCATCGACGGGGCGGGGGCGGTAAAACAGTTTTTCTACGTGACTCTGCCTAATTTAGTACCTGTTTTATTTACCATTTCCGTGCTTTCCCTGCTCAACTCGTTCAAGGTGTTCCGGGAAGCCTATCTGGTAGCGGGGGAGCATCCCCACACCAGCATGTATCTGCTGCAGCATCTGTTCAACAACTGGTTTACCGAGCTGGATGTGGAGAAGCTCTGCGCCGGCGCGGTGCTTATGGCCTTGGTGGTCATGGGTCTGGTGGTGCTGTTGGCAAAGGCCTGGGGGGAATTGGATGAGGAATCGTAGAAAGGAACGGAAGGAAGGGCGCAGGAAGCTGGGGAAGATGTTGACGGCAGTGGTTTTGGTCTTTCTGGTGTGCGTGGTTCTGGTCCCCATCATCATGCTGATCAGCGGGTCCTTCATGGGGGCGGACGAGGTGGCGGACAAAATAGGACCGGTGCTGTCCGAGCAGCCGGATCACGGGGCGAAGCCTTTTCTGCTCCCGCGTTACCCCACGCTGAGGCCTTATGTGGAGCTGCTTCTGGACAGCCCGGAGTTTTTTAAGATGTTCTGGAATACCTGCCGGATCGTGGCGCCGGTCCTGTTGGGACAGCTGCTGGTGGCCGCACCGGCGGCCTGGGCCATGGCGAAGTTTCGGTTTCGGGGGAGAAGGCTGATGTTTCTTCTTTATATCGCGCTGATGCTGATGCCCTTTCAGGTTACCATGGTCTCCAACTATTTTGTCCTGGATTTTCTGCATTTGATGAATACCAGGGCGGCGGTGGTGCTGCCGGGGATTTGGTCCACCTTTCCGGTGTTTCTGATGTACCGCTTTTTTCAGTCCATCCCGGATGGTCTGCTGGAAGCGGCGGCCATCGACGGTGCCGGACCGCTGCGAACCTTTCTTTGGGTGGGGATTCCCCTGGGCGCACCGGGAATCGCCTCTACGATGATCCTCAGCTTTTTGGAATACTGGAACGTGCTGGAACAGCCTCTCACATTTTTCAAGGACCGGTCACTGTGGCCGCTGTCCCTGTACCTTCCCAATATCGTATCGGACCGGGCGGCGCTGTCTCTGGCGGTCTCCGTCATCATGCTGCTGCCTCCGCTGATCGTGTTTCTGCTGGGGAAAAAACATTTGGAAGAAGGAATCCGCGCCGCGGGCTTGAAGGAGTGAACTCTATGGATCGTATCCCCTTTGCTAAAAACAAATATCTTAAACTTCTGATCGGCTTTTTCGCGTTGATGCTGGCTTTGACCGTGGTTTCCAGAGCAGCGGATTCCCTCACCGTGGCCAAGGTGGTTACGGCGGAGGCGAAACAGGCGTCCTTGAATCACGTCATCTCCGCCGAGGGGACCATCGCAGCCTCGGACTTGGTCTACGTGGACTGCGCGGAGGGATTTCAAGTCCGCAAGATCCATGTGGAGGCGGGGGAACACGTGGACGCGGGGGCCACGCTGTTCACCCTGGACGGCCAGGCGATCGCGGATCAGCTGGCCCAGGTCCGGGACGAGATTGCGGCCATTGACCTGCGGCTGGAAAAGCTGCGGACGGCTGCGGACGGCGAGCTGCGGGCGGCGGCAGAGGACGCGCGGACGGCGCTTGCGCGGGCGCGGGAGGATGAACGGATCAATACGGAATTAAACGGGGGAAAGCAGCTTCTGGAGGATCAGCGGAAGCTGGCGGACGCGGAGAAAGCGGTGTCGGACGCGGAGCGGAAGCTGGCGGAGAGCACTCGCTCCCAAGAGATCGATATCCGAACGGCCGTATTGGAACGGCAGACGAAAGTAAGAGAGGAAAACCGGCTTTCTCAGCTGTCCGGACAGGGGGGAGTCCTCCGGGCGGAGGTGGCCGGCACCGTTGGCAAGATCCAGGTGGAACAGGGGGCAAAGACCGTCGGGGGAACGCTGTGCACACTGGTTCCCGACGACACGGACTTTGTGTTTCGCGCGGAGCTTACCACGGATCAGGGGGAAACTGTGGCGGTAGGAGACGCGATTTCCTTGACCTTGCCGGGAAAAAATCGGCCGATTTCCGGCGTGACGGTCAAATCGCTGCAGAATGTGGACGGAAAAGTAAAGCTGGCGGCGGATATTCCGGCTGCCGATACCGAGGGGGGGAACGCGGTCCGGGAGCTGTCGGACGGGATGACGGTAACTATGAAGCACGAGAAACAGACGGAGCGCTATCATCAGGTGATTCCTCTGTCAGCAGTCCGGGGAAGCGCGGAGAATCGATTTGTCCTGGTGGTCTCGGAGAGCAATACCATTTTAGGGGAGGAGACCAAGGCGGTATCCGTTCCTGTTAAGGTGCTGGGGCAGGATGAGAGCAGCGCGGCGGTGGAGGGTGAACTGGGAGGGAAGGTCATTTCCCAAAGCAGCAAGCCCATCGTGGAAGGGGACCGGGTTCGGGAGCAGGAGCAGGAGAAATGAGAATCCGGAGCGAGGACTGGAGGTCGAGGGCGCGAATCTGCCTGGGGCTGGCGGCGGTGCTTTGCGCGGTGTTTTTCTGGCAGCTGGGGGATTCCGTTCTGACGGGGCTGGAACGGGTCCATGGAGGAAGCTATGAGCTTCGCGTGGAGACGGCGCCTCTTTCCGCCTCGGACGTGACCCGAATCGCCGAACGGACCGAGGACCTGGTAACGGCTTGGACTCAGCGAAACGGGACCACGGTGGAACGGACGGACCACAGCGCGAAGGTTCCGGCTCCGGCGGTGCTGTTTTCGGGAGACAATCAAGCGGAGTTTCAATTGAATTCGGATCGAGGCTGCGTCATTTCCTCCGCTCTGGCCCAGGCGCTGTGGGGCACCTCCCAGGTGGCCGGAGAACGGCTGCTTCTGTTTGAACAGGAGTATTTGGTGGAGCGGGTGGAAAACGGAAAACAGCCTCGGATCATGGCTCGGATTCCGGAGGAACCGTCCGGCAAAGCCTTCTCCGGCGGCCTGACGGAGGCGTCGGTTTCCTTCGACGTTCTGACGGTGAAGCCTGCCGATCCGGGATTGGGAGATGCCATTCAAACCTTTGAATCGGAACAAGGAATCAGCAGTGATCTTTCATTCGGAATAGACGATATGATCGGGTTGTTTAAAAGCTTAAGGGTTTTGCCGCTCTGGGGGCTGATGGCGGCAGCCGCGGGAATCCTCTGCGGAAAGGGACGGAGGGCTTGGCAAAGAGGGGAGCGCCGAAAGGCTTTCGCGCGCTGTGCGGGGGCTTTGGGGCTTCTGCTGTTCTGCGGCTTCCTGGCGGGTTCGCCCTTGACGTTTCCCGAATCGCTGGTTCCCACCCGCTGGTCGGATTTTGAATTCTGGAAGCGGACCGTTGAGGAAATGGGGCGGCAATGGTCCTATCTGACCTCGATGGAGCGGTACCTGCCGGATCTGGAGCTGAGGCGCGGGGGCGGAACGGGGGTGGCTTGCGGCGGGGTGGCCGTGGGATTTTTAATCGCGGGACTTCTGCTGCTTCGAGGCCCTTTGGGAAAAATGAGAAAAAACCGGAAACCATGAGCGGTTCGCCTTGCGCGAGCCGCTTCTTTTCAATATAATAAAAGCTGTAAAAATGAAGGGGAGGAGATTACTTTATGACCATACCGACTCAGGACGCGGCAACCAGGAAGCAGGGAATCATGCTGATGGTGATCTGCTCGATGATGTGGAGCATCGCCGGCATTTTCATCAAGCTGATTCCCTGGCACCCGCTGGCGATTGCCTGCATTCGCAGCTTATTGGCGGGACTGGTGGTCCTGGTGTACATAAGGCGCAAGCGGATTCCGTTCCAGTTTAACCGGGTTTCCGTCGCCGCGGGCTTGGCGATGATGGGAACGTTTCTCAGCTTTGTCTCGGCCAACAAGCTGACCACGGCGGCCAATGCCATCGTTTTGCAGTTTACCTCTCCGATCTTTCTGCTGATTCTGGCGGCCATTTTTCTGGGCCAGAAGTTCCGCAAGGGCGATGTGGCGGTGGTGCTGGTCACTTTGGGAGGCATTTCCCTGTTTTTCCTGGATCAGCTGTCTCCGGGAAGCGCGGTGGGAAACTGCTTGGGGATCTTCGCCGGCTTCTGTTTGGCGGTGCTCTATCTGGTCAGCGGGAACTGCGATGAGGATACGCGCATGAGCGGCATCATGCTGGGGCAAATTATGACTGCCGTGGCGGGTGCGCCTTTTTTGTTTTTCACGGAGACACCTGTTTCTCCTACGATCGTGGGGAGTCTGCTGGCACTGGGAATCATTCAGCTGGGAATCCCGTATGTGCTCTTCGGCCTGGCCATCGGCAAATGTCCGCCTCTGGCCTGCTCTCTCATCGGCGCGCTGGAACCGCTGCTGAATCCCGTGTGGGTGTTCCTTTTCGACGGCGAAGCGCCGGGGCTGTTCGCGCTGTTTGGCGGCGTGGTGGTGGTGACGGCTGTCACTCTTTGGTGTATCTGGGACGACAAGTCCAAAGCCAGGGAAGATTTGACTTGAAGTCTTACGGTAGGTGTTATAAAATTAACTATTAATATCACTACGAAAATAATATCACCGCACATAATGAATGGAGGATTTGCATGGCTACCTATTTTGAAGAAGCGTCCCATACTTTTAGTGAGTATCTGCTGGTTCCCGGTTATTCTTCCCCCGAATGCACACCGGACAACGTGAGCTTGAAGACTCCGGTGACCAAATTCCGCAAGGGAGAAGCGCCTAAGATAACGATGAACATTCCCCTGGTTTCCGCCATCATGCAGTCCGTGTCGGACGACACCATGGCCATTGCTCTGGCCAAGGAAGGCGGGATTTCTTTCATCTTCGGATCTCAGTCCATTGAGAGCGAAGCGGCGATGATCCGGCGGGTCAAGAGCTATAAGGCCGGCTTTGTAAAAAGCGATTCCAACATTCGGCCGGATCAGACCTTGGCCGACATTCTGGCGCTGAAGGAAAAGAGCGGGCACTCCACCGTGGCGGTAACCGACGACGGGACCTCCGAAGGGAAGGTGCTGGGACTGGTGACCAGCCGGGACTACCGTATCAGCCGAATGTCTCCGGACACCAAGGTCTCTGAGTTTATGACTCCGCTGGACAAGCTGATTTACGCGGAGGAAGGGGTTTCGTTGTCCGAGGCCAACGACATGCTGTGGGATCACAAGCTGAACGCCCTGCCCATCGTGGACAAAAATGGCCGGCTGACTCATTTCGTGTTCCGCAAGGACTACGATTCCCACAAGGAAAACCCCAATGAGCTGCTGGACGAGGACAAGCGCTATGTGGTGGGAGCCGGTGTCAACACCAGGGATTACGAGGAACGGATTCCTGCGCTGGTGGAAGCCGGAGCGGACATCCTGTGCATCGATTCCTCCGAGGGCTTCTCCGAGTGGCAGAAACGGACCATCGAGTTTGTCCGGAAAAACTATGGAGATACGGTGAAAATCGGCGCGGGAAACGTAGTGGATAAGGAAGGCTTCCTGTTCCTGGCGGAGGCCGGAGCGGATTTTGTCAAGGTGGGCATCGGCGGCGGCTCCATCTGCATTACCCGAGAGACGAAGGGTATCGGACGAGGCCAGGCCACGGCGGTCATCGAGGTGGCCCAGGCTCGGGACGAATACTTTAAGCGGACCGGAATTTACGTTCCCATCTGTTCCGACGGCGGGATCGTTTACGATTATCATATGACGCTGGCTTTGGCCATGGGCGCCAACTTCATCATGCTGGGCCGTTATTTCGCCCGTTTCGACGAAAGCCCCACCAATAAGCTGAACATCAACGGAAACTATGTGAAGGAATATTGGGGAGAGGGCTCTAATCGTGCGCGCAACTGGCAGCGTTACGATCTGGGCGGTGACGGAAAACTGTCCTTTGAAGAAGGGGTTGACAGCTACGTTCCTTACGCCGGCAGCTTGAAGGACAACGTGACTCTCTCTCTGAACAAGGTGAAATCCACCATGTGCAACTGCGGGGCTCTGTCCATTCCCGAGCTGCAGAGGGACGCCAAGCTGACGCTGGTTTCCGCCACCAGCATCGTGGAAGGCGGAGCACACGACGTGATATTGAAGGACAGCTCGTCCAACACGGTGCGGTAGATTCGTTTGGGAAAGGAATAGAAAAAGGATGCAATATCAAGGTGTAATGGTAGTGGACTTCGGCGGACAGTACAATCAGCTGATTGCCAGAAGGGTCCGGGAAGCTCACGTTTACTGTGAAATCGTCAACTACGCTCACTGCTTGGAGCGGGTGAAGAAGGAGCGGCCTCTGGGGCTGATCTTTACCGGCGGTCCCAACAGCGTGTACGAGGCGGGGGCTCCGACTCTGTCCAAGGAGCTATTTGAGCTGGGAATTCCGATTCTGGGCATTTGCTACGGCGCGCAGCTGATGGCTCACGTGCTGGGCGGCCAGGTGGTCAGCCCGGAATACAAGGAATATGGCCGGGTGGAGCTGGCCTTGGATCGGACTTCGGACGGCGGGAACAGCGTGCTGTACGAGGGCGTTCCCGAGGACAGCCTGTGCTGGATGAGCCACACGGACTATATCGAGCAGGTGCCGGAGGGCTTTGCGGTTTCGGCACACACGGACCATTGCCCGACGGCCTCGATGGAACATCCGGAGAAACAGTTATACGCGGTACAGTTCCATCCGGAGGTGCATCACACTCCCTTCGGACAGAAGCTGCTGGAAAACTTTTTGTATCAGGTATGCCAGTGTCCCCAAAGCTGGACGATGGCGGACTTTGCCCAGCGAAAGATCGAAGAAATTCGTCGGACCGTGGGTGACCGCAAGGTGATCTGCGGGCTGTCCGGCGGGGTGGATTCTTCCGTGGCCGCGGTGCTGACGCACAAGGCCATCGGGGACAATTTGACCTGCATTTTCGTGGATCACGGTTTGCTTCGCAAGGACGAGGGAGATCAGGTCGAGGAAGTGTTCGGAAAACAGTTCAACATGAGATTGATCCGGGTCAACGCGGGGTCTCGGTTTCTGAGCAAGCTGAAGGGCGTGTCCGATCCGGAGACGAAGCGCAAGCTCATCGGAGAAGAGTTTATTCGAGTGTTTGAAGAAGAAGCGGGCAAGCTGTACCAGGAGATGGGCCAAATCGACTTTCTCCTACAGGGAACCATTTACCCGGATGTGGTGGAAAGCGGAGCCGGTGAGGCGGCGGTCATCAAGAGCCATCACAACGTGGGCGGTCTGCCGGAGGACGTGGCGTTTCAATTGCTGGAGCCTCTGCGCCTGCTGTTTAAGGATGAGGTTCGGGCCGTGGGTGAGGAGCTGGGTATCGCTTCCCAGCTGGTATGGCGGCAGCCGTTCCCGGGACCGGGCTTGGCGATCCGCTGTCTGGGAGA